>JAEZGD010000088.1 GCA_023417165.1 Planctomycetota bacterium | reverse complement strand
GGCCTCAGCCTGCCCTATCCGGAGCCAGGCCTGCGGCTGATTCGCCAGAGCGATATCGCGACCTTCAACGTGCAGATGACGACGCTGCAGGCGGAACTGGCCGAGGCCGTGGCCGAACTCGATACGCGCTACGGCGAGCTTAAAAACGCTGCCCGGCGACGGCTGGGGCGGCTCTATAACGAGTCCGATTATCCCGCCAGTCTGCGTGAGCTGTTTGCGGTCGCCTGGGATTTTCCGTCGTTCGAGCCGCCGTCGTACTTGCGTCAGCTCAGCCCTGAGTTGTACGAGCAGGAGTCGCGGCGCATTGTCGCTCGCTTCGAGGAGGCAGTGCAGTTGGCGGAAGCGGCGTTTACCGAAGAGTTCTCCAAAGTGGTCGCGCATCTCACCGAACGGCTCAGCGGTCAGGAGGACGGCAAGCCGAAAGTCTTTCGCGATTCGGCGATCGAGAACCTGGCGGCCTTCTTCGACCGCTTTCGCCATCTGAACGTCCAGTCGAGCGAACAACTCGATCAGCTCGTGGAGCAGGCGAAGCACATCGTGCTCGGCGTGCAGCCCCAGCAGTTGCGTGACAACCACTCGCTCCGTCAGCAAATTGCCGCGCAATTGTCGGTCGTGCAGAGCCAGGTGGAAGGCCTGCTGGTCGATCGCCCCCGCCGCAACATCCTGCGGCGGCCGCGTTAGGAGGCGACAATGCAACTGATCATCTTGGGCAACGGCTCCGGCCGTTGCCTCTACAGTGAAGCCATTGACCTGCGGCAACTCGGCTCGCTGTCGATCGCACGCGCTTCGCATGTGGAACCGAACGCTGCGGGCCAATGGCAGGTGGACCTTTCGCCCGTTGGCGGGCCGCGGCTGGGCCCCTATGCGACCCGCAGTCAGGCGTTGTCCGCTGAGGAAGCCTGGCTGCTGGCGCATCGGCTGAACGCGCAGTAGTGAGCCGTACTCTGATCACTATTAGCGTTCCTACTAACTCGTCGGCAGCGGGGACGTTTTGTCCACCGCGGGAGCGGCGATTTGCGGCCCTAGCAAGCATACCCGCCTTCCAATTGCTCCGTCGGTCTGTAGCGCGCTTGAAGCGGCCGCTGAGAGGCGTTCTGGAGGCCGTTACAGTCGGCCTGCCTGGTTCTCCTTTTCCTGTTTCTCTTGGAGTCCTTCATGCCCATCAAACTGAATATCGGGCTGAGCAAGAAGATCGGCCAGCCCGACTACGGAAGCCTGGGCGCTTCCTGCCATGTGGAATTAGAACTGTCATCAGAACTGTTGACGCAGGACCTCGACGGCTTTCACAGGCATGTTCGCAACGCCTACGTCGCTTGCCGCCAGGCGGTGCAAGATGAACTGGCGCGATACGGCAGCGATGCTGGACCGCTGCCGTCCGCCCATTGCCATCACGCTGGCAATGGTCGCGAGGGAACGTCACCACGCCGCAGTTGTAGTCAGCCGGCGACGCGCCGCAGCCAAACGCGACCTGCTACCGCCAGCCAAGTGCGCGCGATTAACGCCATCGCTGACCGCCAGCGTCTGAATCTTGCCGAGCTACTGGAGCAGCGTTTTCAGCTCCAGACTGCGGCCGACCTGTCGATCACCGAAGCCAGCGCGCTGATCGACGAATTGAAGGCGCAGCCGGCAGGAAGTGCTGGTGGCCGATGATTGCCCTGGCTTCCTCTGACGCGGGAACTGCTCTCGCTCCGACCAGCACAACCGAGCGCGACTACATTAGCTTCTCCGCCATTCGCACGTATCAGGCGTGCCCGTTGCGTTATTTCTTTCGCTATGTCATGGGCCTGCCGGAACGCACCACTTCGGCAAATCTGGTGTTCGGCAGCGCCCTGCATCGCGCGCTGGAGTTTCATTTCCGCGAAATCATGGCGGGCGACGAACCGCCCAGCGTCGAACAGCTAATGGCCGAATACCAAGCAGGCTGGAACGAACGTGACGCTGGGATGATTCGTTTCGGCAGCAGCGAATCACGGGCGACCCTCGATAGCCTGGCCCAGCGGATGCTGACGAAGTTTCGTGATAGCGAGATCGCGATGCCGCTAGGTCGCATCCTAGCGATCGAAGAAACGCTGCGTGGCTGCACGATTCCCGGGCTGCCGGATCTGTTAGCGCGGGTGGATCTGATCGTCGAGGAGCCTGACGCGCTTGTCGTCAAGGATTGGAAGACATCCCGCGCTCGCTGGTCGGCAAGCCAAGTCGAAGAAGCGTCCGAGCAGTTGCTGCTCTATGCCGATCTCGCGCGTGACTTAGCACCCGGCAAGCCATTGCGGATCGAGTTCGCCGTACTCACTAAGACCAAGGAGGTGACGATCGAAACACACTCACTGCCGGTCGTCGCAGCCCGCCTGGATCGCACCAAACGCGTCGTCGAGCGCGTCTGGCGCGCGATCGAGGCGGAACACTTTTACCCCTCGCCATCCACCATGAGCTGCCCTGGTTGCGCCTATCGCGCTGTCTGTCAGGCATGGTGTGGCTAGGACGTGCCTACCAGTGCCAAGCGGCAGGATGCCGCTGGCACTGGGAGCTTGGGGCGCGGTGACCATGAAATGCTGTGCTTTTATTTAGCCCTCAGCAGGTTTGGTGGGAATGCCACCAGCCGTTGAGCCGTCCAGTTGATCGACCATGGCGAACACCTCGGCCACGGTTAGCGAGTATTCGCCTGGGCCAGTGGATTTCCAAGACATCAGGTTTTGATCGACGCTACATCGTTCGTTGCGGACTGAGGTTAATTCGGCATTGCTCTGCAACTGCTTCTCGCTCGTCGGGACGTAAGCTAGCTTCGAGATAGCTCATCAGGTCTTCCTGCCGGTTTTGCCCAAACACCATACGGTACAGCACTAGCGACCGTCGCAAGTTCTCATGGTGTGCAATGTCGCGGCTGTGCGGTAGCGACGGGACGTGTCGCTCAATCTTGGCGTCGCCTTGATCGCAGATCCAGTATGGATAAAGGTCGGTATGGTCGGTGGCGCGGCCGGACTTGGCTACGGCAAACAGTGCTGCCCACGGATCTGCATGCCCATTGCAGGCAGACGCAGCATAGGTACTCGCGATGTTCTTTCGCAGCGCATGACCTTTGTAGCGATGCACTCGGCCTTCACGTTGCTCAAGATCAACGGGATTGGACGGAAGGTTCCAATGCACCACCGCATGGCAATACCGATGAAAATCGAGGCCTTCCTGACCAACGGACGTCGTTGCCAGCACAAACGGCCAAAACGGCGAATTGAATGCAGTTCGAACATGGTCTGCACGGGTCGGCTCGCTTCCTCGCTCCGGCGTCTGATCGCCGAATCGCATGGCAAAGCGGGTTCGCATGCGGAGTGGCTTGCCGAGGGCAACGCCCTCGGGTTTGACGCGCACGACATCCGCCTGCGCCGTCGACGTGCGTAACAGCAGCGCATCCTGAATCTTGCTGGAGATGGTCTCCGCCATCGCCTGTACTGGCTGGGCCGTCAAGTTCTCCGACTCAGCGAGCATGTGAGCATACTCATCGAGCATCGCCTGGAAGTTACCGGCCAGGCAATAACGCAGCGTCCGCTGCCAGTACGGGATCTTGTCTTGTCGATCACGTACGTACGAGATGACTTCCGGAAGATTGAATAAGTGCAGCACTGCATGCGCGAGTGAGCCCGCTGGTGACTGAAGTTCGACCGTATGGTTCGCTGAAGAATCGGTCACGCGCTGCAGCGTTCGGAGAGCGCAGACTGCCGGGCCAGTCAACGCGACCCGCGCTAAGACGGTCACTAAATCCGCCGGCGGCGGACCAAGCGCGGCGACAAACGCCTCGGTCGTCAGGACTTTGCGCGCCTCGGCAATATGCCGCTCCCAGCCACGGCGAGACTTCTCCTCATGGGTGTGCTCACGCAAGCTCCAAGCTCGTTCAAGCTGTCGAGATTGCAGCCAAGCTGTTGTTCCAGCACGATCGTCCTGCTGGTCGAGCAAGTGTGGGGCTGCCCAATACCAGGATTCGTCGACGGGGCCGTCGCTCTTGGCTCGCGAGATCCAGTTGGCTAAACGCGGACGGAGATCTGCTTCCACCTGCTCTAGTAGGCTGCTGCTACTCGGTAGCTGTCCCAAGGCTCGTTGTTCGGCGGCCAAGCGTAGAGGATCAAAGTGCTTTGCCAGAAAGCTGCTTGGGTAGACCAGCATCAGCG
>JAEZGD010000225.1 GCA_023417165.1 Planctomycetota bacterium | reverse complement strand
GTTTGTCAATGGTGGCCATGAGAGCCTCCTGCGGAGGTAAATCCGAATCGGTCATTCGTTATTCGGTCATTCGTCATTGGCCTTCAAGCCATGACTTCCTTGCCCACTTCCTTCAGCTCCCCATAGCCGCGTTTGACGCAGTTCAGGTTGTCTTGCACGACGCGGTCGCCGCGCTTGCCGAAGTATTTGCGGAGGGCTTTTTCGACCCCTTCATAGACCAGGTCGTCGGTCATCTCGGCGGTGTGCGCGTAAGGCGTCAGCTTCAAAAACGCACCGAGCAGCACGATGCCTTGCATGCGCATTTGCAGGTCGGCGACGCTGGCGACTTCGCGCGCGATCTGCACCATGTCGATGTAATAGACGTGCAAGTTCTGCTCGCGAATGAAGCGCTGATGATGCGTCGGGATGCGCGTCCAGACCTCGCGCGGGTCTTGATAGTGCGATTGCATGACGATCTTGCCGCCCGGCAAGAGGCCCTTGAGCGGATTGCCGCTGAACAGAGCGTTGGTGTCGTTCAAAACGACCAGGTCGACGTATTCCAGTTCGTCGTGCAGCATCACGTGATGATCGGCGATCGTCAGGTAATAGGTGGTCGGCAGGCCTTTCTTTTCGCTGCCATACTTGGGATAGGCTTGCACGTCTTTGCCAAACACGTCGCCGGCGATGGTGGCGATGACCTTGTTCGTCGTCACGCTGCCGAAGCCGCCGACACTATGCCCACGCATGCTAAAGGCGCCGGGCTCGCGCAGGTCGGGATCTTCGGTCACACGCAGCGCGAGTGGATGATCGACGCCGACGCAGAAATAGTCGGGTCCGTCGTCGCGCATGTTGTCGAAGATCGCGATCACATGGCCAGGGCGAACGTCGCGACTGCCGAGCCCGGCCGAGCCATGATAAATCCGCGGCACGCGCAAGATCGTTTCCTGGCCGTTTTGGCCGGTGATGGCGTCGCAGAAGGCGGCTTTGATTTCGCGCGTCAGATGGTTGCCGGTCGTCGAGAGCGGATCGTCCATCCGTTCGATCACCGTGAACGCCAGGCAGTTGCGCAGCGCTTCGACCACAGCTTGCGCCGGGAACGGGCGGAAGCAACAGATGGTCAAGCAACCAACCTTCAGACCGCGTTGCTCACGCAGGTAATCGACCGTCGCCTGGACGGTTTCCATATAACAGCCCATGCCAACCACGATGTACTCGGCATCGTCGCAGCGGTACGGCATCACCAGGTCATAGCGGCGGCCGGTCTGCTCATAAAACACGTCGAACGCTTCGCGCAACGCGGGCCCGACACGATCGTAATACCAACGCTGGGCGATTTTGCCTTTCATGTACGAATCCTGGTTCTGCACCACGCCTGACATGATCGGATTGCGCGGATCGAACAGGTTGACGATCTTATCTTCGGGCTTACCGAGATACTCCTTCATGAACTCCGGTTCAGGCAAGCGGGCTTTTTCGACCGTGTGCGTGGTGAGGAAACCATCTTGCACATTGAAGAACGGTGTGCACGAAGCTTCGGCGGTGCGGCGCGCGATGAGGCACAGATCGGCGGCCTCTTGCGCGTTGCGACCAAACAGCATGCCCCAGCCGCAATCGGCGACCGACATCAGGTCGTCATGCCCGGCGTGGACGTTGAGTGATTGGCTGGTCAGTGCGCGAGCGCCGATGTTCATCACGATCGGCAAGCGTTTGCCACTGATCGTGTAGAGCACCTCTTTCATCAGCACCAGGCCTTGGCCGCTGGTGAAGTTGGTGACGCGTCCGCCTGCGGCGGCGAAGCCTTCGCAGAAGGTGGCGGCGGAGTGCTCGCTTTCAGGTTCGACGAACAGCAGCGTATCGCCCCACAGGTTCTTCGCCCCGGCGGCCACCGCGGCATCGTAACCGCCGCCCATGGTGGTGCTGCTGGTGATCGGAAACGCGCCCGACGCCTGGGTGACGCGGGTTTCGACGTGCACCACCGCTTCGGCGCCGTCGCAGGTGGTGGGCAAGCCGGGATAGGGAAATTTCCCGGCGGAGGTTGCGTCTGCAACGTCAGCTTGAAGACCCGCTGCCGGGGCCTGCTCGCGCGAAAGGACCGCGCCACTCATGGGACCGCCTCCGAGAGAAAGAAGCGAGCAACCACTAGCGGCGAAGCACTCCGGCCTGCACCGGATGTGCCAGCCGCGAACGCACCGACGCCGCGCGAACTGCCCTCGGGCCAGCGTCGATACTTGTCACGCTAACGCATTGCTTGGGCGAAGTCAAAGAAGATTTTGACGACGTTTGCGCCCAATTCGCCGACTTTCCTGTCGCCTTTGGCAGGCGTTCGTCAGCCGAGGTAGGATGCAGGCGGCACTCTCCGACGTACGCTTCCTCTAGCAACGAATCACTTCATCATGGCCAAGCGATTACTGGTTCCGCTGGGATCTTTCTTGCTGCTTTTTGTAGCCGCTGCACAAGCGGCCGAGCCCGTCGCGACAGGGCGACGTCCCAACTCCGATACTGAGCTGCGTTATTGGCTGCAAAACACCGCCCGACACGGCTTCAGTGCAGCAGAAAAGCAGGCGGCGCTGGGCCTTTCCGCCGAGGAGCTAAAAGC
>JAEZGD010000769.1 GCA_023417165.1 Planctomycetota bacterium | reverse complement strand
CCAGTGAGCACCATCGGGACTAATCGCATGTCGCACGATGCCTGCGCCGCCAATCAATCGCACATACTGCTTATCAGCAGGCACCGGCATGGTCATGCGCTCGTGCCAATCGCCAAAATCGCCTTCGCGCGGCTCGTCCTGACGCAGCATCGCGCACATGGCCGGCGGATTGAAGCGATTGTTTTTGACGAACCGCACCGCGGTGTGGCTGGTGGGCTTTTGCGGCGAAAGATAAACGCCGGTGCCGCGTGAAACTCCCTCCAACTCAATGATGATTTCACTAGGAGTGAGATACCCAAGCGGCGCAGATATGAATCCCGATCCCTTGGCGTTATCGGCAAGCAGCTCGATGGCGCCATCGTCATGCTTGACGAGCTTGGCGCCTTCCGTCAGACCTTCATGCCACATAAGCGCTGCAGGCGAGTGCTCTTGGGCGGCTACTGCTGGCTGCGGAGGGGCCGCAGGCGAATCTTGAGATGGCACAACGGCAATACCGTGAAAGGCAGCTCGGCCGTCGAGATAAACGTCTTGCGGAAGCCCCGGCAGCGGTGCTCGCAAGAGCACGACATCGCCATGATTCACGATTAACTCGCCAGCGTGCCAGCGTATATCGATTGGTCCACAGCCGCGCGATTGCGAACCACGATATTCGCTGCGCAAAGCGCGTCCCGCATCAGTGGCCGTGAGCGCTAGTGTTCCAGGAAGATGCGACTGAGCCTCTTTACGCGTGGTAGTATAGGCCGCCCAGGCATAGCCTTCGTCCTGGTAATACACCAGCGTCACGCCGACAGTGCCGCTATAGAAGTGCAAGCGCAAGCGGTTGTGATTCTCAAGGGCCAGTCGCAGCGCCGCATGTTCCTGCCAAGGCCAGCGCAGCTTAAAGACGCCATCGATTTCGGCGCACTTGCCAAGTCGCGTGTGCGTTTCGCCGACGCGGCGTTGTTGATTGGGCGCGGTTTCAAACCAGCGTAGCACCTCAGGCATTTGCGGCAGCGACTTCTGATAGTCGAAGCCGTTGTAGGCGACTTCCAAATAACTCGCCGGAGCGGGACGTTGTAGGGCTTCGGTCCAAGGTTCTGCTTGGGCAAGGTCGTTGTGGGGAATGGGCGGAGCGGTGGCGTCCGAGATGGTGGCTGCAGTCGAAACCACAATGCAGTTCAAATTCGGGAACAGGCCATCGGTCGTTAGCTTTAATTGATTGCGGCCGCGCCGAAACGAGAACTTCCCCTCGGTATGCCACTTCTGCTGCGGTGGATGAAAGCCACCAGTCACTGACGACGTAAAATCGCGTTCCAGCCGTTTGCCGTTCAGTGTCGCTTGCAACGGCCGGCTCTCGCCAGAGGCATAGCGCACGTGCACAAAGTACTGCTCGGCTTTGGGAGCCACAATCTCGTATTCGACATTGCGCTTGGGCGCGCCGCCGGAATGGACGACTACATTCGTGGGATTGCCGAACTCGCTGTTATCAACCTTTACGGTACCGCGCGCGAAGTTCGCGGCAGCAATGGCGACTTCAAATCGCGGACGAGCAGCGGGCTCGGGCGTTTCTGCTGTCGCGTTCGCGGCGGGCGCTGCGGGCGGTTGTTCTGGCGATACCGGCTCTGGTAAGGGATCAACCGGTGCCACTGGCTCTTCGCTGGCGGTCGGCTGCTCGGGCTGTGGAAGTATTGTCGTTAGCGTGTGCCCGTCGGGCTGACGCAGTGCGCTCATGAAGACCGCAACGAGCACCGCAAACAACGCCAGGCAGATCGCGCCGCCGGCCAGCCATTGCCAGGGCCGTGCCTGGGCGGCTTGCTCGGCCTGGGCGCGATGAATGATCGTTTCGGGCGAGAGCGAGAAGTCGCCCAGAACCTGCGTCAAGTAGCTCTCGTGCTGCAAGTGCGCCGCAAGCGCGGCGCGCAGCGCGGCCGATTCGCCTAGGCGCTGACGCAGCAGATCCAACTCCTCGAAGCTGAGTTCTTCGGCCGGTTTTTCCGCCAGCAGCGCAATCAGCTGCTGGTCGATGGGATCGATATTTTCGCTCATGGTAATATCGAATGAGCGGACGTTGCCTGAAGTTACGGTAGCTATTGATGATACAGGCTGGCGCAACGCCTGCGCAGAGTGAACCACCAAAGTGGGATGCCTATTGGCCATGCCACCTTAGCGTTTTATCGCCATTTCTATTGGCTAGGCTGCCCCATGCTGCCGGCTAGTCGGCGGAGGGAAGCTTCCGGTCGAGGCAATGCTTGAGCGCCTGGCGGGCCCGAAACATGAGCAGCTTGATCGCCCCTTCGCTGCGGCAAAGACGCTTGCCGATCTCTTGCAGCTTGAGCTTGGCGTGATACTTCAGCGAGAGTGCCTCACGAGCGCTTTTACCAAGCGATTCTAAGCACACTGGCAGATGCTGCAGCGCCTCTTCGCTTTGGTCGTGTACGTCGGTGAGAGACTCCAACTCCAGGCATAACTCTGTCCACGCAACTTCACGGCGACGGTGTTTCCGACGCACGTGCTCGCGTAACAGATTCCTGGCAATTCCAATCAGCCAGGGACGAACAGCCACGGCGCGAGAAAATTTCTCTCGCCCCAGGTAGCAACGCAGGAAGACTTCTTGGCACAGGTCTTCCGCATCGGTGGCTTCGACCAGTCGCGCGCAAAAGTAGCCATAGATGGCACCCTGATGCAATTGGACAATGGTCGAAAAGGCAGCTTTGTCGCCGCGCTGGGCGGCTTCGACCAAGGCGGTCTCGGGATTGACCGGCTCGGAGGTGGAAGGTTCAAGCAGTCGCGTGAGGGAGCGGCTGGTCGCGTCGCCCAAGGGAATGGTCGTCGTAATGGCGCCCATGGGTGACCTCAACAAAAGTGGCAGGAACAAAAAGCTGGTGGTTTAGTGTATTCAATTCCCACCCACAAACGCAAATTGATTCGAGTGGTTTTCAGAGCGACGGCAAATCCGCCAAGCTGGTCCTGCCTGCCAAGCCTACCTAAGTCTCGCTGCCGACCAATTCCACTTCCCGTTTCATGCGTCCCGTGAGCATCAGGCCCCACATTTTCAGGTCAGCGACAAACGACCACACAGGATGTCGAAACGCAGCCGGCCGATTACCCTCGATGGCAAAATGACCTAGCCAAGAAATGCCATAGCCCACTGCAGGGGCAGCTAACAACCACCACGCATTGCCCAGCGCGAGCGCTGCGAAAACGCAGGCAATTGCCAGCGTGCTGCCCACGAAGTGCAACGCCCGGCAGCCGGCGGTTTGATGTTGGCGAACATAATGGGGCCAAAACTCGGAGAACGATTCGAAACCCTGAGACATCAGCAGGTGGGCCTATGCAGGTGGGATCGCAAAAGTTGCCAATCAGTAGCGGTCTGCCAACTCTAGTTACCGAGGTGGCTCACGTCTGCCCCCTGATCGAGCAGGCATTCGCAAATAGTTGTCCGCGAGTCGCTGATTAGCTTGACGATGCTGAGGACGTGGCGGGGCGCGCACTGCGCACATCGGCGAAGCAGGCGTAACGTCCTTCATCGTGGCGCGGATAAAGCGCAGGCACTTCGGTGGGACAGCGCTCGAAAAGATACGGACATCGCGGATGAAAGGCGCAGCCGCTCGGCAAATGCGCCAGATCGGGCGGCTGGCCTTCGATCACATTTAAACGATCGCCGGCAGGCGCATCCCAGCGCGGCATCGAGTTCAACAGGCCCAGCGTATACGGATGCCGCGGTTGCGCGAACAATGCTTTGGCCGAGGCCTGCTCGACGATCTTGCCTGCGTACATGACCGAAACCTGGTCGCAACTATTAGCAACCACGCCCAGGTCGTGCGTAATCAGGATGATCGCAGTGCCGGTGTTCTGCTGTAGCTCGCGCATCAGGTCGAGAATTTGCGCTTGAATGGTGACATCGAGCGCGGTGGTGGGTTCGTCAGCGATCAAGATGTCGGGCTGGCACGAAAGAGCCATCGCGATCATCACACGCTGTCGCATGCCGCCGGAGAACTGATGCGGATACTCATGCACGCGCTGAGCGGCGCCCGGAATGCCGACGCGCTCCAGCATTTCAATCGCGAGCGCGAGTGCTTGCTTTCGAGTGTGTTTCAGATGTAGACGCGTGACCTCGGTAAGCTGCTCCTCAACGGTCAAGAACGGGTTGAGGGCAGTCATCGGGTCTTGAAAGATCATGGCGATCTTATGCCCGCGCACGCTGCGTAATTCTTTGGTCGAGAGCTTCAACAAGTCCCGACCGTTGTAGAGCGCGCGCCCTTTGGTGACTCGCCCTGGCGGCTGGGGCACCAATCCCATAATCGCCAGGTTCGTCACCGACTTGCCCGATCCCGATTCGCCGACGATGCCCAGCGTTTGCCCGCGCTCGACGGCGAACGAAACGCCGCTGACCGCCTGAACGGCCGCGTCGTCCGTGTGGAATTCGACGTGCAAGTCTTCGACTTGGAGGATGGGGCTGGACATCACTTGTTCTTCAGTCGGGGATCGAGCGCATCGCGCAGGCCATCGCCCAAAAAGTTGAGCGCGAACAGCGTCAGCGAAAAGGCAATGCCAGGAAACAGCACCAACCACCAATAAACGCGCACCGGCGTAATCACCTTGACACCTTCGTCAACCAGGATGCCCCACGAGACGTCTGGCGGTTCGACGCCTAGGCCCAAAAACGATAGGAAGGCCTCGAACAGCATCACCGAGGGAATGGTCAATGTTAGATACACAATGACGATGCCCAGCACGTTGGGAATCAGGTGACGAAAGATGATCCGCAATCGGCCAGCGCCAATCGTGCGTGCGGCCTCAATGTATTGTTCGTTCTTCAACGAAATCACCTGGCCACGCACGACGCGCGCCATCGTCAGCCAATAGATCGCGCCGATCAGTACGTACAGAATCATGATCTGGTTAACATGAATCTTGGCGAGCCATGGCCGCACGCGTTCATCCGAGAGCACCGTAATGACGAAGATCACCACGAAAATAAACGGAATCGAGTACAGCACGTCCACCAGGCGCATCATCACGCTATCGACCCAGCCGCCGAGATAGCCGCTGGTCGCGCCATAGGTCACGCCAATCACGAGCGAAACGAAGGCCGCCACCAAAGCGACCACGATTGACACACGCGCGCCCCAAAAAATGCGCGCCAGCAGATCGCGGCCCAGATTGTCAGTACCTAGCAGTGAGGGAACGCAATAGTCTCCAAAAATCGCCACCCGCGCCTTAATCATCAACTGCGTGATCAGACCTGGTTTGTAAGACAGGCCAGCTACCGGATCGTCGTTGACTAAACGCCCCAGTCGGTCTTCGATGGCTTTGCGTTCGGCTTCGGGCGCGGTCGCAAGTTGTGCCTTCAATTCCGCAATTTGCTGCCGGTAGGCAGTGATTCCCAGGCTAACCGGCTTCACGTTGGGCGGCATCAATTGCCGCTTTTTCAAGTCCTGGGCAATCGGCGATTGCAATGGCAGCAGCGGCGTGAAAAACGCCAGCAAGCCAAACGCAATCAGCAGGTACAGCGAGATCATCGCCGCCCAGTTGCGCCGCAGTCGCTTCCAGGCATCTTGCCAGAGCGAGACACCGCGAATGGACGCCGCCTCGTTCAGCAGTTGCGCGTAGCGATCGGGCGCGGCATGCGGCGCGCGTGTCGAAATGCTCTCGGTGGCGGCGGTTGGTTCCATTATTCCAGCTTCACCCGAGGATCAATGACCAGATAAGCCAGGTCGACGAGCGTATTGGCCGTAAACAGCAGGAAGGTATACACCAGCACCATGCCAAGCGCTGGATCGTAATCGCGCTGGGTCGCTGCTTCGATAAAGTGGCTGCCCATACCAGGAATGAAGAAGATCTTTTCCAGCACCAGCGAACCCGTGAGCACGCCGGCGACCGCTGGTCCCAGGTAGGAAACGACTGGCAACAGTGCTCCACGCAATGCGTGACGCAGGATCACACGGCGCTCGCTTAGCCCCTTGGCATGCGCGGTGCGAATATAGTCCTGACTGAGCACTTCCATCATGCCGGTGCGCGTCAGCCGCGCGATATAGGCAGCGAAGGGCGCTCCTAAACATAGCGTTGGTAACGCCGCAGCTTTCAGCGTGCCCCATCCGCCCGCAGGCAGCAGGGGAATCCAAAAGACAAAGATCAAAATCGCCACAC
The DNA here is from genome assembly GCA_023417165.1 of Planctomycetota bacterium. GTDB lineage: Bacteria > Planctomycetota > Planctomycetia > Pirellulales > Pirellulaceae > JAEZGD01. The sequence goes on along the minus strand of JAEZGD010000769.1, from coordinate 1,787 downwards.
TGGCGAGTACAAAGTTGGGGATTGCGATGCCCAGCGTCGCCGCTCCCATCGCCGTCACATCCCAGATCGAGTTACGGTATACGGCCGAAATAATGCCAGCGCTGATCCCGAGCGTGATGGCAAACACTAGCGCGAAGACGCCCAGCGAGCCTGAGACCGGAAAGCCTTCGGCAATGAGCTGGGTGACCGGAATACGTCCGCGTTTAAAGGCGATCCCCATGTCCCCTTGCGTGACCATTAGCTTCAGCCGCACTAGATACTGCTCGATCAGCGGCCGGTTGTAGCCATACTTCTCGCGCATGGCTTGCTTGACTTCCGGCGACATCACCTTCTCGCCCTGAAACGGATCGCCTTGCACGCCGCGCATTAAAAAGAATGACAGCGTGAACACGACCCACATCGTGAGCGCCATCCATAGCAAGCGGCGAGTCAGGAAAAGCAGCAGCGGCAGCACAGGCAAGATGTGGGATGAAGGAGACGAGCGGGTTTAGGGCCGGGATTTGTCGATGGAAAGCAGTTCGATCGGATGTTGATCTTGAATGTTCGAGGTAAAGCCTTTGACGCGCGGATTGACCATGTTCTTCGAAACGTAGAAGAACATCGGGATCAGTGGCAGTTCGTCCATCAAGATTCGCTCTGCCTGGGTCATGAGCTGCAACCGTTCCGCCGGGCCGGCGCGTTTAGCGTCGTCGATCAGGCGGTCGTACTCGGCGTTCGACCAATTTGTTTGATTGTTCGGGCCATCCGTCAGGAACATGTCGAGGAACGTATTGGGATCAGGGTAGTCACCGATCCAACCGCTGCGCGCGGCCATGTACTTGGTGTTAGAAAGCGTATCGAGATATGCGCCCCATTCCAAGTTCCGCAGCTCACATTTAATGCCCAGGCGGCCCCATTGCTGCTGCACGACCTGCGCGATCGTGGCATGATCCTCATTGGTGTTATAAACGATTTCGATGGCCGGCAGACCTTTGCCGTTCGGATAGCCTGCTTCTTCCAGCAGGCGGCGCGCTTCCTCGAGATCAAAGCCGCCACATAGCGAGCTTTCATAGCCCGCCATGCCAGGCGGCACGAAACTGCGCGCGGGAATCTGTCCCGCTTTCATGATGCGTTCGCAGATTTCCTCTTTATTAATCGCGGCATTTAGCGCCCGGCGGACACGTACGTCATTGAGCGGCGGCCGATCGACATTCAGGCGATAAATGTAGGTCGTCAGCATCGGCGTGCTATGAAAATCATCGCGCGTGCGCAAATCAGGAATCACGGTATTGGGCACCGTGTTGATCCAATCGACTTGCCCGGTCATATACATATTGAGGGCTGTGGTATCGGACTTCACCGCCAAGGCGTCGACCGAGTTGAGTTGCACTTTGTCCTTATTCCAATACGTATCGCTCTTAACCATCCGCACGCGGTCACCGATGCGATGCGATTGCATGCGAAAGGGGCCGTTGCTGACGATGTGGTCGGGTTGCGTCCATTTTGGCGTGCCATGCTGTTCGATGCACTCGCGGCACACGGGATACAAGGGATAAAACGCCACTAATTCGCCAAAGTAGGGCGTGGGGCTTTTCAGTTCGACGCGCAGCGTCATCTCATCGGTCGCATCAATGCCGACGACCGTTTCGAAGTCAACCAGCACGTGATGGCATCGCTGAATCTCTTGCGACGGGAAGTGCTTGGCGGAACCGACAGGATTTTTGCTGAAGTGCAGCGTGCGACGGTCTGCGCTCTTTTTACCTTCGTTGGTTTCTTGCGTGGCGACTTCGACGGTATAGACGGGTAAA
>JAEZGD010000768.1 GCA_023417165.1 Planctomycetota bacterium | reverse complement strand
GAGATGCGGCGATCAACGAACGTTTGCAGCTGCTTGCGAGCTTGTGGATCCATCTCCGAAGCGGCGATGCGTTCACGCATCTTCCGCATGCGATCGATGGCGGCGTCGGGATCCGACTTCATCAAGCGGTCGGCAGCGGCTTCTTCCGCCTGGATTTCTTTGAGGTACTGCTGACGCAGCAACTCGGTCTTTTGATCGACCTGAGCCAGCGGCGAGGTGGCGCCTTCGGGCAGACGTTCCGGCTTCGGAGTCTGCAGGGCGATCAGCTTGTCTTTCAACTGGCTGCGGATGCTCGGATCGAGCTGGTGCTGGTACTTCCACGCTTGTTCGAAGTTCTTGTGAGCGGCTTCGCGATCGCCAGCGGCGAAGGCCTTCATGCCTGCATCAAAGAACCGCATGCCGGCTTGAGGATCGTTAGCGGCTTCGGTCGCTTGAGCAGCGACGGTGCGGCTGTGATCGGCGGCCGGGTTATACATGCCTTGCTGGACGGCAAAGCCGCCGCGGTCGTTGAAACCAGCAGTATCGACGCCCGAGGCTTGCTGCACCGGTTGCATGCCGGGGTTCACGCCGCGGCGATTCAATGCACGGCTGGTTTCCAGCACCAGTTCCCATGGACGCTTCTCGCCGGTGACGAATTCGCTCTCCGGCACACGCAGGCTCTGAGCTTCCTCGGCCATGCGATGGGCGTTCGCCACGTCGCCGCGATCAAGGGCCATGCGAGCGTTGGCCATCAATTGCATCGCCTGCTGCTTTTGCTGGCTGGGCCCACTGTTGGCTTCGACCGTCGGCAGACGGCTCGGAGCAGCAGCGAACTGGTTCGGCTGCGGAGCAACGTTCGGGTTGTGAATCATCTGCGATTCGCCGCGAGCCAGCGGATTGCGCTCTGGCTGCAGTTGGTCGGGGCTGGTGATCGGCTGGTTCTGACCAGGCACGCCACGGTCGTAACCGGGGATGCGCGAGGCCAGGTCGGCGTCGCCTTCAGGCATCGCTTGAGCACCGAACCGCGGAGCGGCCGGTCCCAAGCGGCTGAGATCCACGCCGGCGGCACGCAGTTCGCCAGCCAGCATGTCAGGCGTGTAATCGCCTTGGGCATAGGTAGCGTTCTCGGCCAGCGCCTTCTGGTGGAAGACGATCGCGCTTTGCGAATCGCCTTGCTTGAGCGCCTGCCGACCGCGGTCGAGATAGATGCCCGCCATGCCCTTGCTTTGCGAGAGCTTGTCGATAGTGGCATCGTTGGCCCGCGCGGCGAACGGATCGCGCGGCTGCTCGCCCATCTGCGGCTGTTGCTTGTTGAGCGACGGCGGCCAGGCCGAGAAACGGCTCGACGGCGTCTTCGGACCTTGCAGCTTGCTCAGATCCGCGCGAGCCTTCTCGGGCGAATCTTTGAAGCGAGCCGTCACGGGATCGCGCTGCACGCCCAGCCGGGCGGCATCATCGATCAGCTTGCTGGCTTCTTCGTAACGCCCGAACTTCATCGCTTCGCGGGCCTTGGCCAGATATTCGGCCTCGGCATCGCCATCGTTGTTGGCGCCGATGGCCAACATCGACAGTTGGGGTGCCAGCGAGTGCGAGCCGGCGCTGGCCCACGACGCGCTGAGCGCCAGGCCCAGGCTTGCGCCACACATTAACCACTTCGCCGTCGCATTCAATGCTGTGCTCCTTCTGCGAGATGCCCGACTTGGCTCGTGACCGGCAGACTTGTTCTTGGTAGTTCTCATGGGACAGCCGCAACATGCGGCGCCGGCGCACGAGGATTGGCGCACCGCGACAGAACGGTGCGCGAACCTAGCACGGGCCGTAACGCCTGAATCGAACCTGACGAGACTAAGTTGAAAAGACTAAAGACAAGGGGGTGATGCTCGTAACACAATCCGAGCGGGGGTAAGTACGTTAACCCCACGCAGTGGTCAAGAGCAGAGTTTTCAACGCCTGCAATCAGGGGTCGAAAACCGGCCGCGCAGCTCGCGCTACGAAACCTCGCGAGTATTTATCGGTCAGTGAAGCGCGGTAGGTTATTCCATTCCCAAAAAATTTTCTCAAGCGTAGAAGTGCTAGCAGTATGCACTTTTCGATAACTCCTCACTAAGCCGCTCCGCCCGCGGAGCGGCTAAATAGAAGTCGCTGAGAGGTTGCGCGTTATGCTGCGCGCTTAGGCCCCGATGTAGCGCGCATAGATCGTGCGCGCTTCGGCGATGTCTTCGGTGCCGCCAATGATGGCACGGCCGTCAGGGAAGACGGTCAATAGATAAGAGTCCACCGCGAAGCGTAAGAGAAAGGGATTGCGTGTCACGCGTCCCAGGCCTGCTAGCTTCGGTTCCAGGTCGTCGAGCGACAGCCGCACACCGGGAAAGCTAAGCTGCACCGCATTGCGACCGCACAAGATGGCCGTATGACTGCCGCGCTGCCCGGCGAGCCACGGAAATTCGCGACCCATGCAAGCATCGCAAGCAGTGCGCTGCGCTAGCAAGCTGTCCAGCTTCACCTGGCGGAGGCGATTGTCCCACAGATCGATCACGGTCAAGCCACGCTGCACTGCTTCGCGCTTGCCGGCCAGGATTTTCAGCGCTTCCATGGCTTCGATCGAGGCAATGACGTTGATGATCGGCCCCAAGATGCCGGCGCTGTCGCACGTTGGCGTCGCGCCCGGCGGCGGTGCTTCCGGCATCAAGCAACGCAAGCACGGCGTTTCGCCAGGCAAGATCGTCATCGACTGGCCTTCCGCACCGATGCAGCCGCCATAGACCCACGGAATGCCGAGTTGCAGCGCGGCGTCATTGACCAAATAGCGCGTTTCGAAGTTGTCGGTGCCATCGACAATCATATCGACGCCGCGCGCCAGTTCCGCGATGTTGGCGGCCGAAATATCGGTCACCAGCGGCTCGATTTCGATCTGCGAATTGATTTGCCGCAGCTTGTTGGCCGCCGCAATTGCTTTGGGCAGGCCGCTGGCGACGTCGGCTTCGTCGTACAGCACTTGTCGCTGCAAGTTGTTGAGTTCGAGAAAATCGCGATCGACGATGCGCAGTCGGCCCACGCCGGCGCGAGCCAGTGTATTGGCAATCACACTACCGAGCGCTCCG
>JAEZGD010000760.1 GCA_023417165.1 Planctomycetota bacterium | reverse complement strand
ACTGGCGTGGGAAGACGCTGGCCGATAATAATCGCGCGCGCAGGCGGATCACTTTCAAAGCGATCGCATGAAATGACCGCTGATTGTCGCCAGGCAAACGGCAGCGTCGGAACTTGTCCGTGATAGCTGACCAGGCAAAAGTGCTCCACATCGGACGGCACGTCGCTGGCCTTCTGCGGCACCGGAAGCAGCTCAATCGGCTCGCCGAAGTGGTAGGTGAACACCGATTCCGCAAGTCCAAAGCTAACGAGTTCTTCGTTGGCAGGAAGATTGGTCTTGAGCGCCTCGACGTCTGCCTGAATGTCGTTGCTGCGTGCGTCTGTAATATTCATTACTAGGCCCGTATAAGTAAGGCCTAGGAGCATCGCAGCCGCTACTAGGGTCTTGCGAACGGCCATTTCATCAAGCTCACGCATGACCTGCAAGAGCCAGGCTCCGATGGCCAGACAGACGACACAGAATAGCACAACAAACACAGGCGACCGATTCACACCCGTCCATGCTAATTGGGGGACGGTCGCCAGCGCGATGGCAGCAACGCAAGCGCCGCCCGCGAGGGCCACTAGCAATCGCTGGTAATGCTTCCAGAGTGCGGCGAGCCAGGTGCGTGGAGCGCCTTGTAGTAATTCTTCAATTACTAAGCCCGCCAGCGGCGCAAAGCACGGATAGAGCGGCATGTAGTAACGCGTCTTAGCGCCGGGCACAAACCAGCAAGTTGGGAAGGTTACCAGAATGGCAATGACCAGGAAGGACACCCAACGATAATGCGGCGCAATGCTTCGCCAGAACGCAGGTCGTAAGTAAGCCGCCAGCAACACGGAAGCCGGCAATAGACAGATCCAGATTTCGAGAGGAAAGGTCGCGATATGCTCTAGCAGGGTGAGCCAGGTTTGATCCACAAAACGCAAGCCAACGTCGCTTGCCCAGACATCGCGAACGCCATCCCAGCCCAACCGCATGGCAAATGGAATTTGCCAGGCTCCTAACAAAACGGCAAAAACACCGATGCCGACAAAATGCGCTGGATGTAGCAATTGCCTCCACTGACGAAGGAAGATCAGGTACGTGCCGATCGTGGCGGCGAAATAGACGGGGGCCTGCGGGCCTTTCGCCAGCGCGCCCAGGGCGACGCAGATGTATGCCAAGGACCAGTACCAATACGGAGACCAGCCGCGCAGGTAGCCCGCATGCCACACCAGTAACGAACTTGCCACCAGAAGCGTAAATGTCGCTTCGGTTTCGGCCAACTGTCCCAATTGCAGGACTTGTCCCATCGTCGCAAAACTGATGGCCGCGCCGAGAGCGCCAATGCGCGAGAGTACTTGACGTGAATAGGCATAGATCAGCAGCGTCGTCAACAGCGTGGCGATTGCCGTAGGAAGCCGGGTCGCCAATGGGGTGACTTCGCCAAATAGCAGGCCTAACCCAGCGATCGGGTAGCTACCCAACGGAGGGCGGCTGAGGAAGGGCTCGCCTTGTTGGAGCGGCACGATCCAGTCGCCCGTCCAAAGGATTTCGCGCGCCACCATGGCGCGTCGTGGCTCTTCCCCACGTAATGGCAATGTGGTCAAGCGACTGAAATAGGTTGCCGCCACCAGCAAGACAAGCAAGCCGACTTCCCATTCCCGCCACCACCTTGCTCCGCACTCGCGCGACGTCGTGTCCATAGGTCATCCTTGACAGCAAATTAAGCCTGGAGGGGGAAATGTCCCAAATTGCCTACTTTTGGACAAGCCGAACCTCTCGCCACGTCGCCGCGTCCTTGCCTTGGCTAGTGTCGCCCCGCGTGGTTGCGCTTCTCAAGCAGCATTCCGTCCGCTAGACTATGGCAGTGCGGCACCGGCCGCATGCCCGGAGGGTAACCGAATTGGTGAGGAGCCTGACTGGAATTCAGGTGCCCCGCAAGGGGTTGCGGGTTCGAGCCCCGTGCCCTCCGCTTGATCGCAGGCAATCGCAGCCTGTAGCACTGCATCGCTTAAGCCCGCAGCCCGTAAGGACTTCGGGCTTTTCTTTTTGGGCGGTTGAGCTTGCTTTTCGGACATAACTGGCAAGTCGTCCGTCGCATCGCGTCGCACCAAAAAGTGCTCTTTCGCGTCCTGTGTACTGTCAAATGTACTGTCATTTTTACTGTCATTTTTACTGTCACTTTTTGGCAGCAACTCTAATGCCTTTGTCAAGTCGCCTAGCCGAGCGTGCGAGTAGCGGCCAATCGTCAGGGCCGGCGTCGAATGCCTGGCCAGGTCTTGCGCCACCTTGACCGAAGCGCCACTATTCACCACTGCCGAAACAAAGGTATGTCGGAAGGCGTGAAAGTCGAACACCTCGCCAGCAGCATTGACGTATCGCAGGAAGTCGGATTTCTCGCGGGCTTCGCGCGCCTGGCCGCGTGCGGCACTGATCCAGGCTTCGCGGGCCGCTTCCAGGTCAGCCCGCAGCATGCGGGCGGTATTGTCCGGAGTGGAGGCGGGAGGACGCCAGTAGAACTATGCCTGGACGGTCTTTGCGACTTGAGTGCCGATTTGAGGACTGGATTTGTCAGACCTGTCTAGCATGCGCGGGTGACGATATCCCCTTCCGGCCGTTGCAAAGACTTATCTCGACGTCTTTGGCTGCTTCGGCGTGCGATATCAATCCGCGAAGATAGGTATAGTAGTTGTCGCGGCATGTCGGAGCTAAGCCGTTCAGAGCTGGCAGATGATCGACTTTGATGAGTGGTTCGACGCCTGGGAGCCAGCACTGGACGACTCTTACTTCGCGCCCACTTCTTTTTCTAACAGCACTCGGTAAACCAATCCTGCGATGACCGCGCCGACAATTGGCGCAACGCAGAAGAGCCACACCTGTTGGAGCGCCCAACCACCGACGAAGATTGCCGGCGCGATGGAGCGAGCGGGATTGACGGAAAGATTGGTCACCGGAATCCCAATCAAGTGGATCAACGTCAGCCCGAGGCCAATTGCAATCGGTGCAAAGCCCACAGGCGCACGCCCGTCGGTCGCACCGAGGATAATCAGTAGAAACATGAGGCTCAGCACGACCTCCGCCACAACGCAAGCAAAAAGAGAATAGTTGCCCGGCGAATGCTCGGCATAACCATTGGAGGCAAAGCCTCCGTCGGTACTGAAGGAGGCATTTCCTGAGGCGATGACATAGAGCACCCCGGCCCCCACAATCCCACCGAGCACTTGAGCCACGATATAGGGCAGCAGATCGGCCGCCTTGAATCGACCGCCAGCGAGCAGTCCTACGGAAACAGCCGGATTGAGATGACACCCGGAGATATGGCCGATCGCATAGGCCATCGTCAGCACGGTCAGCCCGAACGCGAAAGAGACTCCTAATAATCCAATTCCCACATCGGGAAATGCGGCGGATAACACTGCGCTGCCACAGCCTCCAAAGACGAGCCAAAAGGTGCCAATAAATTCCGCCGAGCAACGCTTGATCAGATTCATGGCAAGCTCCATTCGTCACGATGATGAAAATGCAACGAAGAGAACCATCACCTCACATCAAGATAACGTTCTGCATTCACGCCGAACGAGCAAGGAGAGACTCCCGTAGGAGTTTTGTACACGCGGCTACATCACGAGTAACCGCATACCAGAAAAACACCCATCCATTCCGACGAACATGGGCATAGCGATTATTTCGCCGTCGTCAGGAAGCGTATCCTGAGCCGTCACAAGAAGGCAGTGGATAAAAACTACCAAACGACCGCCATCATGATGGGTAATCGCTTGCTTCGAAGGTCGCCGTGAAACGAGGTCTTTGCGAAGCGGCATCCTATTGCTCTAAGGGAGCGAGTAAGAAAGAATCGCATTAGCGACTCGGATGCCCCAGCAAACGAGCCTCAAGATCGGCAAGCCGTCGTTTGAGTTCCGGAATCTGTGCGAGCGCAGCGGCCTCGCCCGCGGCGGCGATCTCGGCCGACCGATGGAATTCGGCCATCCCGAAGCCGGAGACGTCCGGCTGGATCCAGAAATCGACTGCTTCGTTGCGGAACTTGCCGAGGTTGTGCGACTGCGATTCGGAAATGCGAAAGAGCGTGTCCAGCACCCCGGCGTCCTTCATCCGAACGGTCGGCATGTCGGGGCGATTCCCGGCAAACACGGGGCGAACGTGAGTGGACACATCGACGCCTACCACGAAGTCGACGCCTCTCTCGGCGAGCACGTCGGCCGGCAAGTTATTGAGAATGCCGCCATCGACGAGAGCCATGCCATCGCTCAAGATCGGCTTCGAGACGACTGGCAAATTGATGCTCTCCAGAATTGAACGAACCGCGTCACCTTCGCTTCGTATGACGGTGCGC
>JAEZGD010000701.1 GCA_023417165.1 Planctomycetota bacterium | reverse complement strand
CCCATGAGGTAGAGCACCACGCGCGGGCGTTCGCCGTAATAGCGCATCACGAAGGCATGGCCCAGTTCATGCACCAAGATCGAAACAAACACCACCGCGACGCCGAGGATCAGTTCCACACCGATGATTTGCCCGATGCCGGAGATCAGCAGCGCCATCAACCAGAACAGCGGATGCACACGCACGGGAATGTCCGCGATATGAAAACGCAAGTCCCACGCTCTTTGTCCCGGCTCGATCAGCTTCACAGAGTATTCCTTGTCCCCGCCTACAACAAATGAGCGATCGTACGCTCGTAAAATTGTAGCACCTGCGCAGAGATTGCGGAGAGCGCCGCGCGCCAGAGCGTGCGCAGCGGCGATGACTTTTCGCTGGCGAAGAAAGCGTGCGGCCGGGCGCTTGCCAGCTTGGCAATGGGGTCAGGCTGCCTTCGCCCGCGCATTCGCAGTGTCGCAGGCGAGTGCTTGCAGGATGTATTCCGCAGCGCGGCGCGAGGCGCCAGTGTGGCCGAACCGGGCGCGTAAATCGGCTAGTTGCACGACCTTCGCGCGATAGCTGTGCGGCTGCGTCAGCCATTCGATCGTGTGCGCAGCAAGTTCCGCGGACTTGTCCTCGCAGGTGGGATATTCCGGAAACGGAACCAGGTGCGCATCTTTGGTGCGCGGATTGAAAGGAACCGGCTTGTCGGTGAAGGGATGCGGATCGGCGAGCAGGTTCACCAGCGTGATGTACTTCACTTTGACGAAGATTTTCTCTGCTACATACGCCATCCAGCGACTGACGTGATAGATGATGACAGTGGGCTTCTCGTGATGCAGCAGTTCGAGCGACACCGACCCCGAACACGCGATGCAGCTATACGCTAGATGAATCAGTTCGGGCGTGCGTCCGACAAAGACATCGGCATCGACATTGGCTGCGTGCACCATTTCGCGCGCGATGGCGGCTTGCTTTTCGTTGAAGCTGGCCACGGCGAATCGCGTGCCAGGCACACGATCGGCGAGGCGTGATGCTGCTTTCAAGATCCACGGCAGGTTCAAAAGCACTTCTTGCGTGCGCGAGCCTGGTAATAGCGTCACCAGGCGACCGGCTTCGCTGCTATAGGTGCGCAAGAAGCTGTCATCCAGTTTGCGCTCGGTGGTTTCATCGAAGTACGGATGGCCGACAAAGGTCGCCGGGCAACCACGCTCGTTGTACCACACCGCTTCGAACGGCAATTTGCACAGCGTGTGATCGATCAGGCGACGCATCTTCTTGATGCGCCACGACGCCCAGGCCCACATCTGCGGCGCGCCATAATAGAAGACCGGAATGCCGTTGCGCTTCGCGGCGCGCGCGATCCACCAGTTGAAGCCGGGATAGTCGATCAAGATCACCGCGTCAGGGCGATCGGTGCGAAATACGTGCTTGGCTTGCCGATACAGGGCCCAAAATTTGTGAATGTTCAGCAGTACGCGCAAGAAGAACATTACCGCCAGTCTGGTCAGATCAAAGTGCAGCTTCGCGCCGGCCGCTTGCATCTTTGGCCCGCCAAAGCCGACGCATTGCACATCGGGCGAGAGTTCTCGCAAGCGGCGAATCAAGTTCGCACCGTGCAAATCGCCACTCGGCTCGCCGACAGAGAAAAACAGCTTCATGATCGTGACGTGTGCCAGGCACACCCGCAGAAGACATCCATGCCTTGCGCGCGCAGACCGCGTGCATTTTTGTGGGGGACACTATCGCAAATTTCGTCCCAACCGCGTAGATCAATTGCGCGGCTTTGGCAATCTAGCGAGCTTTTCGAGTCGCTACGGGCAGTTCGCCTTAGGGCGTGAGCCGAGCACTACCCGATTTGACCCGCAACTGCACGCTTTCAAGGACGAAGCGGCCCCCGCCAATACAAATGCGATCGAGAAATCGCGAGAACTCCCCGCCCATCTCGGCATTGCCAAGCGACGCGGATGGGCCCGCCCAGGCGAAGAAGCGATTGTTATTGACAGTCATGGTGAGACGGATCACATCCGTAGCGCGCTCGATATGAATACCCACCAGCAAGGGCTGGCCAATCTTCGAGGGCACGAAGGATGCAACTGCGTTTCCGCTGGGAACATGCCGATTGTCGATCGGGGCCAAGCCGCTGCGCCCTCCCCAACCATTGATGCCAAAGATCGAGCGGTTGCCAGCTTCCGACAGCGTGACGGAGAATCCAGTGTCGTTTTGCAAGGGAATGGCGCGCACGCGAAGCTCAAAATCGCCGTCGCCCAAGGTTACCGGCAGCGCCAGCCAGCCATCTTGAGCGCCGACACTTAAACCTTCGCGTTCGACGCGGCCCCGAATATGGTGCTGTTGCAGATCGACCATGTCGAGCAACTCGACCCATTCGTCTTTCGGAAAGGGCGAAGCCGTCTGGCGAATCTCGATGCAGCGTTGCTCGACGCGGCGCCGGGTGAGCGCGGGAAGCGAACTCAGCAGCGTCTCGTAATGGCTGGCGGCTTGTTGCTGCAACGCTTCGCGCGCCGGCGAAGGCAAATCTTGGCTGGCGTCGTACCAGCCATCGGCCAGCGCGATGCGGTCGACTTGTTGATCCTGGCTGCGCAATTCTTGCTCGGCCAGGCGTTGCCAAGGCTGCTCATTGCTTAAGGCCAACATCGACATGCCTTGCTGCCAGTCTTGCCGAAAGAAACAGTGATATTGGCCCGCTGCCAGGTTTGCCTGGGCGTTGATCGGCTCTCGTTCGAGCGTTTCGAGCGCTTCCTTGGCATCGGCATGCGCTTTGACGAGCGCGGCAAGCTTGGTTTCGCGTCGCGTCCACTGGGCGATTGTCGCAGGATCGCGCGTCTTCTTCGCCGCAGCGAGCCCCGCGGTCAAACATTGTCGAGCGGTCTCGTACTGTTGCGAGCGAGTCAGGGCTTCAAACGTTTGAGTCAGATATCGCGTCAGTTGCAAATATTCTGGTGGTGTCTTCGCCTGCGAGGCGAATTCCTGCAGCACTTCCAACTGTGCCTGGCCGCGATCGACGACAAAGTCAGCGCTGCGCCGCGCCACACACTCCATCGCCAGGTCCAGATGCTTGCCTTGCACACAGATCTTCTGCGCGACTGTCAGCAATGCGTACTTGCCAGCCATGTCGTCCGAAGTCTTCGCGGCGTCGGCCAACATCAACCGCGCCAGTTCCAGCTTCTGCGCTGGAGTTTTGGCCGCCGCATATTCAGACTTGAAGGCCTTCGCGGCCAGTTGAGTCGCTTCCTGGATCTGGGCAGCCGACGGAACGGCTGTGCGTGTTTCCGCGCGGCTGGTTGCGGGGCAACTCAGCCAACAGGTTGCCAAAATAAGGAACCCGAACCAATAACTACGCGGATACATGCCACACTCTCCACAAATGGAGGGGTTAGTCTAACGCAGGCTGCTGTTTGTCGCAATTGAAATGCGACGTCGACAAACGAACGTTTGGCCCTGTCCGGATTTAGGGAAACTTCGCCGCCGCCGCGCTGCTTTGCGGGAGCATCTTTGGCTACTACAATAGGAGGGTGAACAGAACTCGGCGCGTCAACCAGACTTGGCGCGCTCCCGCCTAACTTCCTGCGTTTTGACTTAGTCACGTCACCTGAGGTTCTCATGCGATCGTTGTTGGGGTATTGCTGCGTGCTGGCACTCGCACTATTTCATGCTGCGCCCGCGCACGCACAGAAGGTATTGCATGAGGGCTTCAAGGTTGAACTGTTGTATCAGGTCCCTGATATCGAGCATCCGTCGGTAGTCGCGTGCGACGATGAAGGGAATCTGTTCATCGGCGAAGATCCGATGGACATGCGCGGTCCGACGACCAAGCACATCGATCGCATCATCTATGTGCGGTTCGACAAGCAAACCGGCAAGATGACCAAGACGGTCTTTGCTGAGAATCTCTCGGCCGTATTTGGCATGATCTGGCGCGATGGTGCGCTGTATGTCATGCATGCACCGCTGTATAGCGTCTTTCGCGATACCAATGGTGATGGCGTCGCCGACGAACGCAAGGACCTGGCGACCGGCTTTGGTCCCGATGCAGGCGTTTATGGCTTTAACGATCACATCGTGACCGGTACGCGCCTGGGCATCGACAATCGTGTTTATATCAGCGTCGGCGATAAGGGCATCCCCAAGGCGACGGGCGCCGATGGCAGCACCGTGACGCTCGAAGGTGGCGGCGTCGTGCGAATGAAGCTCGACGGCACCGAGCTCGAGAATTTCACCAGCGGCACGCGCAACCACTTGGATGTGGCACTCGACCCGCTCGACAACATCTTCACCTACGACAATACCGACGACGGCTTGGGATGGTGGACGCGCTTTACGCATCATGTGCCGACCGGCTACTACGGTTATCCGTACGATTATCATCCGCATCCTGAGCGCCACTTGCCTCGCATCAGCGAACACCAAGGCGGTTCGCCGGTTGGTGCGGCCTGCTACGACG
>JAEZGD010000672.1 GCA_023417165.1 Planctomycetota bacterium | reverse complement strand
TCGTTGACCATGTAGCTGAAGCCGTCCACGCCGCTGAAGTCAGCGTTGGGCGTATAGCTGAACGAACCGTCGGCATTGAAGGTCAGCGTGCCGTTCTGCGGACCGCTCACCAGCACCGCCGTCAGCGTATCGCCGTCGCCATCGACGTCGTTCGCCAGGACACCTGCCGGATCGACGTTCAGCGTCGAATCTTCATCGATCGTGTATTCATCATTGTTGGCCACTGGCGCGTCGTTGGTATCGACGACCGTGAGGGTCACCGTTGCTTCGACGCTATCGGTGGTGCCGTCGTTGACGACATAGGTAAAGGTATCGACGCCGCTGAAGTTCGCGTTAGGGGTATAGCTGAAGGAGCCGTCTTCGTTCAGGGTCAGCGTACCGTTCTGCGGGCCGGTCACGACGACCGGAGTCAGCGTATCGCCATCGATGTCAGAATCGTTGGCCAGCACGCCCGAGGCATCGACCGTCAGGGTCGTGTCTTCGTCGAGCGTGTAGGCATCGTCGACCGCCACCGGAGCATCGTTGACCGGCGTGACGCGGATCGTCACCGTGGCCACTTCGCTGTCGCTGGTGCCGTCGTTGACCAGGTAGCTGAAGCCGTCGATGCCGTTGAAGTCAGCATTCGGCGTGTAGCTGAACGTGCCGTCTTCGTTGAAGGTCACGGTGCCGTTGAGCGGACCACTGACCAGGCTGGCGGTCAACGTATCGCCATCGACATCGGTATCGTTGTCGAGCACGCTGCCTTCGGTGACCAGCGAACCATCTTCTTCCATCACAAAGCCGTCGTTGGCGGCGACCGGCTTATCGTTGACGGCCGCGACATTGATCGTCACAGTCGTCGGCTCGCTGGTGCCGCTGGCGTCGTAAGCGATGTAGGTGAAGGTGTCTTCACCGAAGAAATCGGCATTGGGCGTGTAGGTGAACGAACCGTCTTCGTTAAACGACAGCGTACCATTGGCTGGGCCGGTGAGCAGCTCGGCGGTCAGCGAATCGCCGGTCATCGGCGTATCGTTGTCGAGCACGCCTGCGAAGTCAGGCACGCTCAGCATGCCATCTTCGTCGACCGAGTAAGTATCATTCTGAGTGATCGGTCCATCGCCATCGGCGCTGACGCGCAGCGTCACCGCGGCCAGCATGCTGGAAGTATCCCCTTCGCTGGCCCAATACATGAAGCTATCGAGACCGGTGAATCCGGCATTGGGCGTATAGAGGAACGAGCCATCCTCGTTGAGGGTCATGGTTCCGTTGGCCGGCCCGCTGAACAGATGGGCCGACATCGTGCCCCCCAGGCCGACGTCGTTCGCCAGCACACCAGCGCCGCTGGCTTCGAACGTTTGATCGGCCTGCACGTTGAACAAGTCATTGACGACTTCCGGCGCGACTGCCATCAGGCGGCGATGCTCCAGACGTTCGACCTCGCCCAGACGGCGGCGCACAGAGCGTGACTTCTTCAGACGCTTGGGTAAGTGCTTCTGCATGCGTAGAGATTCCTTCTGCCGATGACTCGCCATCCTCGGCGCGCACCGCGAGCGCAGTGACAAACGGAGGATCGCGAATGAACTAAAGCCAGCGCGCACTGTGCCCGACACATGTCGTGCAGCTACCTCTATCACCGCGCAAGGTGACAGCGCCCGCGACTGGCAGGTTGAATTTGCATCCCAGCGTCTGTCAGCGCACCGCGATCCTAATCCCTGCGGGCACTGTTAGCCTGAACCTCATGCCAGGCGGTTGCGACGAACGAATCGTCGCAGAACGATCGGTGCGAGCAATGCTCGCAAAAAGGGGCGACCAGGCGTCTTACCTTCCAGGTCGCAGGAGCCAAAGGAAAAGACCTCGTCGAAAATCGAGGAGCCCCTGAAGAACGCTCGCCATCCTTTACTTCTCCTGTTGTTGGCGGTAGCGTCCCGGTCAATCCATGTTCAACCGGTACTCACAACAATCTACGAAGGCGACCTCATGTTTGCAACCAACCGCGCACCATTTTCTAGAAAATCTTCACTGATACGCTAGCGATGATGACGAAGTAGGTCTCGCGAGGGGAACATGCGCGTGCATCCAACACGGCGCAAGCATATGCTGATACGACGATGGTTAAGCATAGAAAAGAATCGTGCGCATGGATGTAAGTAGTCACACGCAACGCATCTCACGGAGGTCGCGCGAACGGCTTGAACGAAAATGACAACACAGCGTTCATCATCTCGTAAGACACGCGCTGCGCAATGCGGTTCGCGCGATACCGCAATGGCATTGCGGTGTGAACATTTCAGCGCATCACAGTCTCTTCTACAGTTCCCGTTATCGATCACATCGTTCACAACTTCATCACAGCGCGCTCTGCTTCGTACATAACCTGTGTGCGTGATGAGCGATTCATTCGCCAACGTGCTTATGCCACTTCTCACTTTGCAATCGCATCGGATTGTGCAACGCCTGAGTGATGGCGGCGTGATGGCTGAGTTACTGCTGACGCCGGAGTTCAGCGTGCATGCCGCGACGCGCGCCACAGCGCAGCGGCTGCTAAGCGAGCGCGCTGTTGAATGGTTACAAGGTCTCTCTGGTGAAGAACTGCATCGTCGTCGCCAGGCGCAGCCGCCCGTTACGCGGCGCGTTGCGGTGGAGCTCTCGGCGCCAGTGCGCAGCCTGCTGTGGCGTCACCCGATCGTCGTGCGCTGGCCTTATATCTATTGGCAACCGACCAGTGGTGCGCATTTGGCATTCGTCCCCGCGCTCGGCATTGAAGTGCTGGCCGAAAGCGAAGCGCAACTGCAAGAGCAGCTCGCGCCGCAGATTCGCAATGCGCTCGCGCGGCGTGAGGCCGATGCTTCGCTGCGCGCGCTGGCGTTCTTAACTCGGTGCACGCGATTGCAAGTCCACACGCTGCCGCTCGAACTGGACATTCGCTCGCCGAAGCAAAGGGCGATCGACGAAGCGGCGGAGCGCCGCGAGGAGAAGTCGGTCCTCGAGGAGGTTGCCACACCGTGGAAGCCCGAAGACGGCATCGCGCCGATCTTTGAACGTGAGACGGAAGTCCGCGCGCTCGCGGAAGCGCTCTGCGGTCGCCGGGCGCGTAGTGTGCTGCTAGTGGGTTCTTCTGGCGTTGGTAAGACTGCGCTCGTTGGCGAACTCGCGCGGACGCGCGACGCACTTGGCCTGGCCGGCACGCCGATCTGGAGCACCAGCGGTTCGCGCTTGATCGCCGGCATGTCGGGCTTTGGCATGTGGCAAGAACGCTGTCACAAGCTGATGCGCGAGGCCGCGCACACCAAAGCGATCGTGCATTTGGATAACCTGGTGGAGCTGAATGAAGTCGGTAAAGGCGCCGGCAACACGCAAGGCATCGCGTCGTTGCTGCGCGGCGTCATCGAGCGGGGCACGCTGCTGGCGATTGCCGAATGCACGCCGGAGCAGTTCGCCCTCTTGGAGCGCACCGATCCGCAGTTACTGGCGGCTTTCCAGGCGCAGCATATCAGCGAGCCCTCGCCAGAGCGTTTGCAAAACCTGCTTGCCAAAGCAGCACAGCAAGGCAGCCGCCGCGGTGTGCGACTCACGCCTGCGGGACTTGATGCGCTACTGAGATTGCATCGCCGCTTTGTCACCTATTCGGCCTCCCCGGGGCGACCGCTACGGTTTCTGAAGAACCTGTTGGCGGATGCCGCGCGGGAACAAACGATTGGCGAGCGCGACGTCACCGCGGCTTTTGCGCGCGAAACGGGACTGCCGCTGCTCGTGCTCGACGACGCCATGCCATTGGATCTGGAAGCGACGCGTGAGTGGTTCGCAGCGCGGGTGCTGGGCCAGCCGCAGCCGGTCGACTTGATGGTCAATTTGTTGGCGACATTGAAGGCGGGGCTCGCCCGCGGCGGTCGGCCGATCGCTTCACTGCTGTTCATTGGTCCCACGGGTGTCGGCAAGACCGAGATGGCCAAAGGCCTGGCGACCTATTTGTATCGCGACGCCACGCGGCTGGTGCGTTTTGATATGAGTGAGTACAGCGATCCGCAGGCCGTCGAGCGGTTGGTAGGTGGCAGCGGCGCCGCGCGCGGCCTGCTGACGCAACGCCTGCGCGATCAGCCATTCACGGTCGTGCTGTTCGACGAATTCGAAAAAGCGCACCCGCTATTCTTCGACTTGCTGTTGCAAATCCTGGGCGAAGGTCGCTTGACCGATAACGCCGGGCGATTGGCCGATTTTTCGAACGCGGTAGTGATCATGACTTCGAACCTCGGAGCCGAGTCGTATCGCAGCCAGTCCTTCGGCTTTCAGACCAGTGGCGCGGCAGCGGCGACCGAGGAACACTTCGCCCGCGAGTTGCGTTCATTCCTGCGCCCCGAGCTGTTCAATCGCATCGACCGCATCGTGCCGTTTGCTCCGCTCGACCAGGCGACCATCACCGGCATCGCGCGGCGAGAGCTGAATCAACTGCTGGTGCGGGATGGCTTGCGCTATCGTGGCGTCACGATCACGATCGACGATGCAGTCGCGGCGCACCTAGCAGAGCAAGGGTTGGATCCGCGTTACGGCGCGCGGCCGCTCAAGCGTGCCCTGGAGCAAGCGGTGATCGCGCCGCTCGCTGAGCAGATCAACAACTACGCTGGCGACACGCCGCTCAGCGGCGCGCTGACGCTGATCGATAACCGCCTGAGCGTGCGTGTGGAAGGAAGCGAGCTCTCGCGGCAACAGCAAGCGGCGCGCGGCCATATCAGTAATGCGCTCGCGGCGCTCGTCGACGTGCGCCGCCAGACGCAGCGTTTGCAACACTCCGCAGGCGTGATGCGCATGCGCAACGAGATCACGCGCATCGAACTGGCCGAAAAGCAGGCCGAGCGCCGCGCCAAACTCGCGGGACAGCCAGCGCGCTTCCGTTTTACGCGTGATACGGCCGAGTTATTTCGCTGGCGTGAGCTTGTCGATCGCGTGGAACGTCTGGCTCACGACGCCACTACGGCCGAGAACGCGGCGCTCGCTGCTTACTATCGCGACGAAGCGGTCGATGCTGACGCACTGCTGGCGAAGCATATGCACTTACAACAATCGCTGTCGACGCTGCTGATCGAGCTGTTCGAACGCGAGCACGACCACGGCGCGTTGGTGAACGTGGTGCTGTTTTCCGAATATCGCGCGCGATTATGGGAGCTGGCGACCGCCTACGAAGTGGTCGCGCGCGAGTGCGGCCTCTCACCACAGCGCTATTGGTACCTGCAGGTTTATCGCGAGCAGTTCGACGTGGAGGTTCATCCTCATTTAGTGTTAAAGAAGGATCAAGCGGCACCGCTCATAGCCTTGAAAGGGCGGCCGGAGCGTGAAGGCGATAAGCCCGAGAAGGTCGTGCACGGCTATGCCTGGCGTAAGGAAGATACAGCGGCAGACATGCCTGAGGCGACGCTCGGGCTGGCGCTGCAGATTCATGGCGAGCGATGCGAATCGCTATTTGGCCCCGAAGCCGGCGTGCATCGCTTTCTCCGCGGCAACACTGGACAAGAAGTGCTGGTCGCGACATCCAGCGGGCCGCTCGCCAGTCACGAAGTGCCGATGAAGATCACGCGCAAAGGCGCGCTGGACGCGTTGCCGCTGCGGCGCGCGTATGTGTGGGATGACGGACGCGTGGTGGATCCGCGGCTCGACTTCCCACCCAAACTAAACGAACAGGGTTTGCCACCAGTGCTGCGCGATGCCATGGAGCGCCAACTGGCGCAGCAGGCGTGGACTTTGCTGGAATAAACGATGGAACTATCCATTCCCATCTATGTCGAAGCGCGGCGTCAGGCGCATGACAAGCACCTGCTGTACGACTGCCGTCCGCTCTTCTTCTCGCAAATTGCCGCCAGCGATGCGCAGCTGGGGCGCGCGATGACGGCGCTCGCCAAGCGGCTGAAGCTGCATCTCGACACGCTCGGCGCACTGCCGCGTCACGAAGCGCTGGCCGAGTGGAGCTATGCACCGGAGCTGCGCACACATCAGCACAAGCTGACACTCGATTTGCGCTCGCACATCGCCCACTGCCGACTGCTGTTTGTCGAGTTTATGGCACTCAGTCGACGCATCGTCTTCTCCCCACAACTGCCGGAACTGTGGTTCGAATTAAAGCCCAACGAGGATCTGGAAACGCGCGCCACTGCCATCTACACGCGGCATTTTCGCCGCCTGGCGGGCAAGCAGGAGGTGCCGCCGGTCGATCCGCGCAGCCCGGAAACGCACAGCCTTTCCAGCCAAGCGTGGGTCACGAATATCACCCTGAACGTCAGCACCCGCCTGCCCAAAGCGGATGAGCTGAAACGCAAGTTCGCGCTGCTATTCGATGAATCGCATATGGATGGCGGCGTCGAGTTGCAGCGCGTCGGCCGCTGCCTGAACTGGCAGTATCCCGACGACCTCGCTCGAGCGGTGCGCCGCGAACACGAAGTGCACGAGCTGTCGCGCTTGTTGCGTGCGAAGGATCGGCGGCCCATTGCGCTGGTCGGTCCGCGCTTGTCAGGCAAGACCGCGGTGCTGCACGAGTATGTCTATCGTGATGCTGAGCGGCGCAAGAATCCTTATAGTGCCAAGCAAAACGTATGGCTGCTCTCGCCGCAGCGTTTGATCTCGGGCATGTCATTCGTCGGTCAGTGGGAAAACCGCTTGCTGGCGATCTTGCGAGAGGCCAAGCGGCGCAAGCACGTGCTGTATTTCGACGACTTTCTCGGGCTGTATCACGCCGGGATCAGCCGCGACGCCAACCTGTGCGCGGCCGACGTGCTCAAGCCTGCGTTACACCGACGCGACGTGCGCATCGTCGCCGAAATGACCACCGAAGCGTGGCACGCCTTTGAAGAGCGCGACCGCGGCCTGGCCGATCAGTTTCACGTGCTGCCGATTGCGGCGACCAACGACGACGAAACGTTGCAAATCATGCTGGCGGTGCAGCAGTTGCACGAAGCCGAGCAGCGGACGCAGTTCGCGCTCGAAGCGCTGCCGACAATTTTGGAGTTGCAGCAGCGTTATGTGCGCGATGCGGCGTTTCCCGGCAAGGCGGCGGTGTTCGCCAGGCATCTCGCGCGCAAGTTCGCTGGCAAGCACGTGCGGCGTGAGGAGGTGCTGGACGAGTTTCACGACCGCACTGGTGTGGCGCTCGCGCTGCTCGATCGCAGGCGGAAGCTCGAACGCAAGGAAGTGCTGCAAAAGCTGCGAGCACTGATCGTCGGCCAGCACGAAGCGGTCGAAGCATGCGCCGATGTGGTCTCGATCGCTAAAGCGGGATTGAACACGCCGGGCAAGCCGCTGGGGACGCTATTGTTTTTGGGACCGACCGGCGTCGGCAAAACACAGTGCGCCAAGGCGCTCGCCGAAGTGCTGTTCAGCAGCGCCGCACGGTTGCTCCGTTTTGACATGAACGAATACGTCACGCCGTGGTCGATCACGCAACTGATCGGCACGCTGGCCGAGCCGGATGGCCTGTTGAGTGGCGCGGTGCGGCGGCAGCCATTTGCAGTGCTGCTCTTGGACGAGGTCGAGAAGGCACATCCCGACCTGTTCGATTTGCTGCTGCAAGTCACTGGCGAAGGGCGGCTGACCGATGCGCTCGGACGGACGGCCGATTTTTCGAACTGCGTGATCGTGATGACGTCGAACCTGGGCGTGGCAACGGCGGGGCGCAAGATCGGGCTGGTCGAAGACCCGCAAACGCGTCGTCAGGCGTTCGTCAAAGCGGCTGAGGACTTCTTTCGCCCTGAGTTCTTCAACCGCATCGATCGCGTCGTGCCCTTTAGCTCGCTGGAGCGCGGCGAGATGAAGCGGATCGCGCATCAAGTGCTGGCACGCGTCTTTCAGCGCGACGGCCTGGTCCGGCGGCGCTGCGCACTGGAAGTGACCGATGCCGCGCTGGAGCGCATTGTCGATGCTGGCTATCACCCGCAGTACGGTGGCCGAGCACTGAAGCGCGCGATTGAGCAGCAACTATTGCAGCCGGTGGCGGCCGGCCTCTCGGGCGTGGCTCCGGAGCTGCCCGCGGTGATCGGCATCTATCCACGCGGTCAGCAGATCACCGCGCAGGTGTTTCCGCTCGCCAGCGTTGCGCCAGCCCCCGCACGACCGACACCTGTCTCGCCAGAGCAAACGTTGTCGCAAGCGCAAGGCTTTCTCGCCCGTGTCCAGAACGAGTTGGAATCTCTTCGCCCAGATTCCAGCAGCGGGCTTTCACGCGAGCAGGTGCGCTACTATGCCTTCAAAGAGCATGTGCATCGCTTGCGTGAAGCCATCACACGGTTGCAAGATCACGTCCGCAGCCAGCAGCGCAGTGGGTCGCGCGTGGAAACGACGCCCAATGCCAAGACATACACGCAGGCGGCCCTGCAGATTTCGCAGCGTGAGGCGGGGCGTCACCGCATCTTGCTGGACATGCATTCGGCCAGCGATATTCACGCGTACTTGCAAGACCTGGCCAGCGACACCACCACCGGTGAGCAGTTGCAAGCCGATCAGCAACTCGTGCTGGACGAGGCCACGCTATTGGAGGCGATGTTGCGCAGCGAAGGTGCTGAAGAGGTTGTGCTGGTGTTTCGCGCGATCGTTCCGGAGGCAATGTCTCACCTTCATCATCTGGCGTTTCAGATGCAGCAGTTTTATGGCGAGCAACTCGGCTTCGAAGTCGAACAGCTTTCCACCGTCATGCCGCGGTTCTTGCGGATGTTTAGCGTGATGGCGGTATCGGGTCCTGGCTTGTGGAACCTGGTCGAGCCGCAACAAGGCGTGCACCTGGCTTGCCGCAAGCACGAAAATCTATTGCCAGTGCAGGCCACCGTGTTGCCCTGCATCGGTCAAACACCTGTGCAAGTGATGCTGGAACACGCCGATCGACTGGACCAATGGCTGCAAGACGTGGCCAGCGGCAAACAGGATCCGGCGGCCCACCCCGATCCTCCCGGGCAGGTCGTGCGTCTGTACGACGGCGCGACGACGGTCGACTTGCGAACCGGCCTCTCGGCGCCGCGTCCCGCGAATCGCCTGGACTTGCGGACTTGGTTGTGCGCAGGCTTGCCGCTACCGCCAGAATTCAAGGTGCTGTAATGTCGGTGCGTTATCCAATTTTGGTGTGGGAAGACGACGAAGGGGACTGCTCTGCCGTCACGCTCAGCGGCGTGCATGCTTCTGCCATCGACCGAACCGCCGCCGGAGCACTGTTGCAACTCAAGCGTTACGTGCGCTGGCTCGGTCGTCAGCAAGGTCCGCTGCGTGCGCCGAACTTGCAGCAGCCGACCATTCGCATCGCCACGATTCCGATTCGCCCGCAGTATCAAACCGAAGAAGCCGTATATCCGGTGCCGCACGAGTACCCGCTGCGCGTGGTGTGTGTCGAAGGGCAGCGCGAAAGCGGCACGCGGGTCTGCGTGCTGCCGCTGCTAGGCATTCATCTGACGTATCAGCCTAGCGATCCCATCGATGACCTGGTGCGCGACGCGGTGCAGCGCGCACTTGGCAACAAGACGCCACAAGAGTTGTCGCGCTATTTGCCGCCGCAGAAGCTGTGGTTAGAAGCCCTGCACGTGCGCGCCGAAGCGTCTGCGAACAAGAACGAGGATTACAAACTCGAAACGCTGGAAGCGGTGGCCGAACCGGTGCTCGGACGCGGCGCGCGGGGCAGCGTGCAAAGTGCGTTTGGGCGCGACACCTTGGCCACGACGCTGGCGCAACGATTGGCACTCGAGCGCGCGAGCTTGCTACTCGTCGGCGAAGGGGGCTGCGGCAAGACGACGCTGCTGCACGATGCGGTGCGCCGCGCCCGCAAGCAGTTATTGCCGGTGGCGCAGGCCTCTCAGCCCGTGCTGGCGGCGCAGCGATTTTGGCGCACCAGCGGCGCTCGATTCATCGCCGGGATGAAATACCTGGGACAATGGGAAGAGCGCTGCGAGCAGATGATCGAAGAGCTGCGTTCGGTCGAAGGGACGCTGTTAGTCGATAACCTTTTGGAACTGGTGCGTGTGGGCGGTCGCGATCCCAACAGCAGCATCGGTGCGTTCCTGCTCCCCTATCTGGAGCGTGGCGAGCTGCGCATCGCTACCGAGGCAACGCCGACGGAGCTCGATGCGTGTCGCCGCCTGTTACCGGGCCTGGTCGAACAGCTCTCGCTGGTACCCGTCCCCGAATTCACGCCACACGAGGCGCGCGAAGTGCTCGATCGCTTGCTTGCGCATGTGGGACAACAACATCAAGTCAGCGTTGCCAGCGACGTCAGCGATGCGATTTATCGGCTCTTTCAGCGTTTTCAGCCGTATGCGGCGTTTCCTGGCCCGGCGGCAGTCTTCGCG
>JAEZGD010000654.1 GCA_023417165.1 Planctomycetota bacterium | reverse complement strand
GGTGTGGGTGGTGGGACCTGATCCCGACAAGCCGAGCGAACAAACGATTCTGGTGACAACCCGCAAAGCCAGCGAAGCCAAGAAGTACAACTTGCGCCCGCCCTTTGTGAAGTAGGGTTGAGTCCGGTTCCTTCGTTCGGCGGTCGTGGGAGGAGGTTTTGTGGAACTCTTCTCGGTCATCTGTACAACTTGCCAAAGCAAGCTGAAGGTGCGCGATCGCGCCATTATCGGGCAGATTCTGGCCTGTCCCAAATGCCAAGGCATGGTGCTAGTCGCGCCGCCTGCCGGATGGATCGATCCCGGCGCGGTGGTAGCGCCTGTGCCGGTTGCGACACCTGCGCCGTCGACGAGCGCGAAACCAACTCCGGCTTCGCATAGTTCCAGCAACTTCGAAGATGCCGCGGCGCTGTTCGAGCAGCCGACAGGCGTCAGTGCTCCACCGGTACAAGCAGCGTCCGCGTCCGCAGCGGATGGTGAAGCGGCGACAGCCAGTAGCGAACTCCCTCCGCAGCAGCAGTGGCTTTCGCCTCAAACCCAGGCGATGCGTCGCTGGGTGCTGGTCGGTGGGTTGGCCATGGTCGGCGCGATCGGTTTGATCGGCGCTTTGGTGTGGGCGTTAAGTGGCGGCGATCAAACACCGCTGGCTTCCGCCGATTCGCCGCCCGTCGTGCAAGAGACGCCCACCGACGAGGATCCTGCGCCGGACGAAATACCTCCTGAGAGCGAACCGACGTTGGAACCTGCGGCTGTCGAACCTGCGACCGAGCCGACGCCTGATCCTGCGCCGATGCCTGCAGAGTCAGAACCAGCCGTGGAGCCTGCGCCG
The DNA here is from genome assembly GCA_023417165.1 of Planctomycetota bacterium. GTDB lineage: Bacteria > Planctomycetota > Planctomycetia > Pirellulales > Pirellulaceae > JAEZGD01. Next base: position 2,116 of record JAEZGD010000654.1, on the reverse strand, counting down.
CCGGAAGCGGCGGAAGGGCCAAAACCGCAAACAGACCCGCCGGCCGGTGACGATAACGAAGCGCCCAAACCGCTCAACACCTTCAGCGTCGAAAACACCTTGCAGCAGTTTGGTTCGTTGATCGAGAATCGCGCGCCAAGCGCCGCTCCAGGCGAAGCGATGCCAGACGCACCGGAGCCCCTGCCCGACATTACCGATCCGCCTGTGCTGGCCAGCGATGACGAACTGCTCGCCCGGCCTGAAATGCGCAAGATTGATGTGCCGCGGCGATTGGCCGATCCGCTCGAAGCCTTTGAAATGACCGAGGTGCCGCTGGCTTACTTCCTGCAATTGCTGACTGATCTGACCGCACTGCCAATCACGCTCGATCCCACGGCGCTGCCGGCCATCAAAACTTCGCCTGAGGCGCGGGTCACGGTGCAGCTCAAGTCCACCACGGTCAACGACGTCCTGACTGCGGCGCTCAAACCGCTGAACCTGACGCATATCGCCAGCGACACGCAAGTCGTCGTGTTGCCGATGGCCAGCACCAAGACAGAATTGCGCGAGATCAAGCATGACATAAGCGACCTGGCGACCAGCGCGGCCGAGGCGACCGTTCTGGCCGAGATTATTCACGCCGTGATCGAACCGGACGGTTGGGACGACGCCCGCGGCGCAGGCACGCTGACCGTTGAAGGGACGAACATCGTTTGCTCGCAAACGCCAGAGGCGCATTTCGCGATTGTGGTGCTGTGCGAAAAGTTGCGGCTGGCGCGTAAGCTGCCGCCGCGTAGCAACTATCCCGCCAGCGTGCTCACGCTGACGCCGCGCGCGATCGCCGCTGATCCGGTGCTCGATACGCCGCTGACGATGAACTTTGTGCCGCCGACGCGGTTGGGACGCGTGGCCGACTACATCAAGAAGACGACTGGACTGCGTGTGCTGATCGATTGGCGAGCGCTGTTGGAAGCGGGGTGGTCACCAGAAGCCGAAGTGAAGGTGGGCGTGGCTGATCAGCCGCTGCGGGCGTTTCTCGATCGCCTGTCGCGTCGGATGGAAATCGCCTGGCGCGTGATCGATGCTTCGACGGTGCAACTGACAACGCCTGCGGCGCTGCTGGCGCAGCCCGATGTCGAAGTCTATCCGGTTGTTACCGGCGAGAGTGCAGCGCTGCTGGCGCGGTTGCAAAAAGAACTCGGCAGCGATCTGTTCGCGCCGGGCAGTCCCGGCGCGCTGCGTTACGACAGCAAAGGGCAAGCGCTCGTTGCTCGCTTGCCCCAGCCCGCGCAGAAGAAACTCATCGAGCTACTCGCGAAGATGGCAGAATGATGATTTCAGAGTGCAGATTGAAGCAATTTGCCTTCCATCTCCAATCTTCTTCTACAGCTTTTTGCCGAGCGCTTCGGCCACTCTGCGGCACTTGTCCATCGTGGCTTCGAACTGGCCGAAGTTCAGCGATTGATAGCCGTCGCTGAGGGCGCGTTCGGGATCGGGATGCACTTCCAGGATCAGGCCATCCGCGCCGGCGGCGACACTGGCCGCGGCCATGTCGGGCACCAGGTACGTGTGCCCCGTGCCGTGGCTCGGATCGACGATGACCGGCAGGTGCGTCTTGTGATGCAGGTACGGGACGGTCGCGAGCGGCAATGTGAAGCGCGTGTGGCTTTCGAAGGTGCGGATGCCGCGCTCGCACAGCATCACATTCGGATTGCCTTCGTTAAGGATGTACTCGGCGGCCAGCAGCATCTCTTCCATCGTAGCGCTCGCGCCGCGTTTGAGCAGCACCGGCTTGTTCGCGCGGCCGACCGCTTCGAGTAGCCGATAGTTTTGCATGTTGCGTGCGCCGATTTGCAGGACGTCGGCATAGTCGGCAACCAGGCCGACATCTTCGGTGGCCATCACTTCCGTGACGATCGCCAAGCCAGTTTCTTCGCGGGCGAGGGCCAGCAGTTTCAGCCCTTCTTCTTTCATGCCTTGGAAACTGTACGGACTGGTGCGCGGCTTGAATGCGCCGCCGCGAAGGGCCGTGGCGCCGGCTGCTTTGACCGCGCGGGCGGTCGATAGAAGTTGCTCTTCGCTTTCGACCGAACAAGGCCCGGCGATGACGCCGACGACGCCTGCGCCGACTTTCAGA
>JAEZGD010000633.1 GCA_023417165.1 Planctomycetota bacterium | reverse complement strand
CGCCATCTGTTTGCGATGCATACGCAAACCGATCCCAAAAGCCTGGCGAAGCTGCCCAAAGAACGCAGCAACTTCCTGCGGAATCATATCCAAAAGACACGCCGGCCAGAGATCCACGATCACTTGGTGCAGCTCACCTTCCGCAGCATGAAGGACATTGCCAGCAATAATTATCATCCGGCGGTGCGTTATCACGCCATGATGATTATCGGCGATTTGAACAGCAAAGAAATGACAACGCCTGGCCCCAGCGGCACTCCGCCGGTGCCATTGGCAGAAGCTCGCGATTTCATGCTGGCCGAACTTGGTAATGCCAAGCAAGTCGATGCGGTGCGCGTCGCTGCCTTGCTAGGTATCTTGCGCCACGCAGAGATCAGCGCGTATGGCGCTCCGTTGGCTCCGGCCGCGAAGCAAAACATCGTCAAGGTGATTCTGCCACTGGCCACCGACAAGAACGTGCCTGCCGATCGCAGTCCTGAAGGTCACGCGTGGATGCGTAGTCGCGCTGTGGAAGTGCTGGCCTATCTTGGCCGTCCGCAATACGACGCTCCGCTGGTGCAAACGCTGACGACGATCATGGCCGACTCGAACGAGCCGACCAGCCTTCGTTTCGCGGCGCTCACATCTTTGGGACGCATGAATCTGAGCGGCGCTACAAATTTCTCGGGCGACCAACTTGCCCGGCAAATGGCGATGCTCGCTGTGCAAGCGACACGCGAGCTGTTGGCCCCCATCGACGATCAACTGACTGCCGAGAAAGAGAAGGCGCGTCTTTCTGGCGGCGGCCCCGGTGGTTATGGCGGCTATAGCGGTGGCGGTCCAGGTGGTTACTCGGGTGGAGCTGGGTATCCAGGTGGCGGTCCCGGCGGCATGGGCGGCACGGTCGTCAAGACGCCGCAGCAATTGAAGGAAGAAGCCCGCCTGACCATCGTTCAACGCGTGCTCAAAGACCACATGCTGAAGACTCGCATTGGCCTCGACGGTGCAGATGGTAAAAGCGGTGCTGTGACGGCCGCCAAGGTGGCCTCGCAAAAAGACTACATCAAGAAGGTCAGCGACGCGGTGACCGCCTTGGCGAAGGTCAGCGATATGAAGGACGCGCGGACGGAAGGCCCCCCACGGCTTGCCGACCTCTCCAAAGAAATGCGGGCAAAGATGGGCGATCTCGACCGCATCGCCAAAACGGGCGGCGCGCCAGCCGCTCCTGCGGCAGCGCCTGAAAGCCCCGAAGGACCAGAAGGTCCAGGCGAAGGCCCGGATGCGGTGTCAGCCGCGCCTGGCGAATCGCCAGACGCGACCGCTGCGGTGGCTCCGGCTGCCGCTCGTAGAACGCCGTAAGCATGTAGTGCAAGGCGTGAAGGGATCACGCCACGAGAAAATCATCTGTCGCTGGCGGCAAAAGGAGTTGCCATGGCGATTCTTCGCATGACTCATACTGCTTGGCTGGCTGGCGTTTTAGCGCTGGCCTGTAGTGGTTGTCTGCGCGCCATCACCGACGAGCGACTGGAACTCGCGGATTCCGCCGCCGATAAAAGCGCCCCAGCGACCGCGCCAGCCACGCGCAAAGAACAACTCCAAGAGTTGGAGCAACTGCTGGCCACGCGCATCACGCGTCGCGATGCCGTCACCAAGACGACTTCCGTGGAAGTGGCCGATGGTTGGTATCGCCAGGTGGGCAACGACGACCTGTGGCTGATGCCGCACGGCGAGTTTCGCTGGCAACACGATGGCCTGGCGGCGCTATTGAAAGTGCGCGATGACGATGCTGCCGCATTGTCGCTGGCCGCCAAGTCGGACGATCCGCATATCGCTCATGCAGCCACGATTGGGCTCGCGCGGATTCAACCACTTGGGCAAGTGAAGGCGCTCAGCAAGATCGCACACAATCCGCAGCTTTCACAGAGCATGCGCCGCGCCGCTATCGAAACGCTCGCGCATGGCGACTCTCTAGAGGTGGAAGGCGAATTGCGTAAGCTGCTCGATGCGTTTGGACCGAACGATCGGGGGCAGCATATTGATGCACTCTTGTTTGCCGAATCGCTGGTCGGCCTGTCGCGGCATGTGGCGATCGACGCGGAGCTGGTCTTTGAAGAAGCCTTGGCGACATCGGATATCGACGTCCAACAAGCCGCCTTGGCGGTGTTTGCCGAGTCGAACAGTACGCTGCCGCCGCGCGTGGAAGGGCTGGTGAAAAGCCCGCATGCACGCGTTCGCAAAGCGGCATTGGTTGCGTTGGCGAAGACGAATCATTCCACGGCGGTGATGCATCTGGGCGGAGCGATTAAGGATGCCGATCTGCTTGTCCGTCTGAGCGCGATCGAACTCCTCGGCACCGTGAAGTCGCACGATGCAGTGCTGTTTTTACATGACCTGGCCAACGACAGCCAAGAACGCCATCGCGAAGCAGCGGCAACCGCACTTGTTGCGCAGCAAGAATGGACCGCGGTGGAACGGGCCGCGCGCGATTCGTCGTATCGTGTGCGCTTAGCCGTTGCGGCGGCCATCGCACAGCATGGCCAGCAGCAACAAATCGCGCTAGCCAAAACGCTGTTGGCCGATTCCAGCGCGATGGTGCAAGCGAAGGTCTGCGAATCGTTGGCCAAATGGCCGGCGGAGTTGGCAGTCCCGCTCTTGTGCGATGCGTTGTTGTCTTCGAACCTGCTAACGCGTCAAACCGCACAACAGTCGCTGCTAACGCATCGCGTAAATGTCAAAGACTTCAATCCTGGTCTGCCGCCTTCCGAGCGCAAAGCGTTTGTGACGGCTTTGCTGCAGCGTTGGCAGGACGAGCATCCACTGGCCGCCAAGGCAGCCAGCGTCGCGGCTGCGGAAACTGGGCCAGCGCCGGAAGAGATCGCGCGGCTGGTGCGGCAGTTTCAATCGCCAGGCGATCGCAGCGCGAAGTGGATCGCTCAGAAGCAACTTGAACGTTACGGTGCAGCGGCAGTCTTTCCCGTGCTGCACAAACTGGTCTATCAACAGCATTTTGAACTGCACACGACGACCCGCCACGAATTGTTGCCGCATTTGAG
>JAEZGD010000605.1 GCA_023417165.1 Planctomycetota bacterium | reverse complement strand
GGCGCGTGGCACTTCTACGCGCGGTCCATTGCTGGCAATGGCTTGCATTTCGTCATCGTGGGCGGGCTCAGGCGGGGCAGCGGGCTTTTCGCGCGCATGCCAGCCATCGCCATTGGCTGCCTTGGCGTTGGCTTCTTGCACCAGATAGGGCATGCCTTGCGGGTTAATGAAAGGGTTGGTGCTGGCGATGTTTTCGGGCACCGGCGTGATGGCCGTAGGATCGGCGAGTCGCGGCGAGATCGACGCCAAAAACGTACGCACACGACCGACGTAACTCCCTGAGGTCGTGCCGCCGCCAGCGCCAAACAGCACGCCGGCGATTTCGCCGCGTTCGTTCAAGATCGGACCGCCGGAATCGCCTTGGCGGGCTTCGGTCGAGACTTCCACCATTTCGTAAGGCAATCCGCGTCCCGGCGAGACATATTGCGTGCAGCGCGCGGTGGCCGCACGAAAATTGCCGGAACCATAGCCGCAGATCGTCAGCACTTCGCCGGGCTGCGGCGCTTGCGGAGCAAAGGTGATCGGCGCGACGGTGGGCTTCCAAATCACCAGCGCGGCCAAGTCCCAATCGCGATCGGTCTTCAGGACCTTCGCTTTGGATTTATAACCGTCTGGAAACGAGACTTCGACATCGCCTGCGGCGTCGCGCACCACGTGCCAGTTGGTTAACACCAGGCCTTGATCGCCTTCGACCGCCACCAGCGATCCCGAGCCGAGCGCCACGCCGTCGCGTTCTTGCACGGTGATGCGCGCGATGGCGGGATGCGGTGTATTGCTGACGGCGAGCGGCTGGTTCGATCGCCATAACGAACCCCAACCAATCGCCGCTTGGGGCGCGGTTTGCGCGAAAGCAGGAGCAGCAAACAGAATACACGTAACAATGCTGGCAAGACGCAGCGCTGGCATGGCGATCACCTCGGCGCTTGTTTGCGCTCGGCTTCATTTCGCAAGATCAGCGCCAGCAAGCGATCGCGCAGCTTCTCGTTCTCAGTCGCTTTCGTCACGGGAGGATCCGTGCGGTGCGACTGCGGTTTGGTATAGCGAGAACGTGAACGCGGGGGCATGCGGTGATGTGTCGCCCGACGGCTGTGCTGCCGCCTGACGAGCTCCGCGGTCAAGCGATAGGGGGACGCTTGCCGCTGCCGATTGCGATGGATGCGCGACGTTCCGTGCGCGACGCGAGTTCAAGAAACCCGCGGCCTCATGCCTGGTAGGTCTGTCATCGACGCCCGACGCCCGCGGTCGCCAGAAATTGGTCGGCTCCCGCCGTAGGCGGAGCAGGCGTCAAGGTTTAACGGCCCACTGGCGGGAAATTCCACATCCCAAGCACCAAATTCCAAACAAGGACGAAGGATCCAACGGCTTTATCGATAGGCGTGGGGCTTGGCAAGTTTCCGCGCAACTGGCACTTCTGCCCAGAAACATAGTTAGGGAAGTGTGCGAACCATCGAAATATGTGAGTGTCATATTACAGTTATGGCATCCGCCGGAAGGAGGCGCTCATGTTACTGTTCTGGACCATTCGGTACTTGGACCGGACCGACAAGCAGTTCAAGGATCGCTATCTGTCTCTTAATACAAAGTCCCTTGACCCAATCACTCGGGCCGCTGTTGAGTTGGTGGCTGAGAACAATTCGTCTAGGACGGAACGTGAGATCCTGAAGTATAAGCACCTTTTCACTGAGGACACGTCCGAAGCCCCCGGTAACCTCGGCGACTATGATCGGTTCGACTGCGTTGGGCCGTCGGAGTATTTTGAGGACGAAACAGGCCGGGAGATCAGTAACAACGAGATAGCTCAAATCTTGACTGGGAGTCCCCCGGCCCGAAGTATCCCGGCTGGCGCAAAACAGCATGACATTCAATTAATGCTTGCTGAGCCGAAGCCGATTCTGCTGGCCGAGGTCTCGCTGACGCCAGAAGAGATTCGGCTGTTTGGCTACTTTGTGCGCGACCTGCGGGAACTACGAGAATCGGCGTTCATGATTGACGGCCCCGGATCTCTGAAGTGGCCCGGCGGTCCGATGCTGTCCCCGGCTGGAAATCCTATTCTTGAAACTGCCGTATCCGACGAGGAGATCCGTTCATTTGTGACGATTTTTCGTCGACTTTACATGACGGGTGCGCACGACCCAGCTAGTTTCGTGAAGATCGTTCCAATTGCTGTGAATGCCTTAGGGAATCATCCCCGTAGCAAGTGGATCGATGGTACGGCCAAGGACTACCAGCGGCACCTGAATTCGGTACCCGATACCCGTCCGTTCGTGCCGCGCGGCAACTGCACATTTACAACCAAGCGGTTGATCGACGTATTTCTATATACACAGTACGCCCATCAGCCGAACGCCGACCGACAGCGGCAATTCGGGGAATGCCTCGCCCAGCTCAATGGCAAAAACGCGTTCCTTACGTGGATGTTCCTCGTCGAAATGCTGAAGCTTAGTCTGAAGATCGTGAACGCCGGGAACTTCATCTCGTGGTGGTTTAAGGCGTACTGTGATTACCACAATGTCTCGCCCGCTATCCTAAGCTCGCTGCGTGACCATCACTCAGGGCTGGGAACTGCGGAGAAGGAAGAGGATCGGCGAGCACGCCTTTTCCATGAGAAGGTGGAGCAACTTGCGATTGCCCTGTGGGAAGAGGCGGGGCAACCTGCAGGCGGACCTGCCCAGTTCCTTGCCGTCGCTCGTGATCAACTGACTCGACGGATGAATGACTAAGCATTAGCGACGATGGCAACAGCTAATTCCCTGACAATGCTACGTCTCCATAAAACAGGACCAAAACGAAGCCAATGTGGCCTGCGTTTTGGTCCTTGAGTTTTTGGATTTTGTGCTTTGTTTGGGATTTGGTGCTTGGGATTTGGAATTTTCTATTCCATCGGCAAGTCGATCTCTTCGGGTGGCACGTCCTCCACCGGCGCCGGACCGGCAGGGCGGGGGCGCAGTTCTTCGTGCAGCATCTGCGGTTGCGTGGGATCGATCTCTTCGAGCCCCGGCGGGGTCGGATCGACGCACGGCGGACCCAGCGGATTGTAGTCCTCGGTGATCTCGCCTGGATCGATCCAGATGCCGCGTTCGTCGAGCCGCATCGTCCCCAGGTCGAGGTCGAGCGAACGACGTTGCACTTCGTAGTTCACCCACACGCTGAGGAAGTCGTTCTGCACATTCAGCAAGTCCGACAAGGCCGACACCAGGTCGCGTGCCGTCGTGTTGCTGAACGCCTGTTCGACGCCTGGCTTCGGCGGTTCGGTCAGACGCAGTCGCGAGAGTTCCACCTGCGCGACGGCCACGTGCACGGCCGCTCGGCGAAGTTCGAAGTTCAGTTGGTTGAGTTCGACCGATCGCAGCGTCGTTCGTAGCGTACGCTTGATCGTGTCTTCGAAGTTGTAATAGTTGCGCCGGGCTTGCTGATATTCGATCAACGCCTGGCGATAAGTGTTGCGTTCCGACAAGCGGGTGAGCGGCGAGTCGAATTGCAGGCCCACACGCATCCGTCCAGTTTTGTCGTCCAGACTGAGCGGGTTGCTGCCCACGTTGCTGATGTCGCCGCTGATCACGAAGTCGAGATCCGATTCCAGGTTGTCGGCGTTGAACTCAATCAAACGCCACGAATCGACCAGCGACGCCCGGGCGTTCATCCAGTCCAGACGATTCTCGCGTGCCAGGCCAATCGCCCGTTCGGAAGTCATATTGATCGGCTCAAGCGCGACGCTTTCGACGCGAGCACGAGCTTGCACCAGCGACAGTTCCAAAATACTGGCCGACAGTTCGTTCAAGTGATTGGGAATGTCGAGCAGCACTTTCTCGTTCAGTTCGACGATGATCTCTTCAGGCGACATCCGGGGGCCGCGCGCCAGCAGGTCGTCGAGATTAGCGGTGAAGCGCTCGTGCGTCGCAGCGTACGATTCCCAACGCGCCTTAAGCTCTGTCAACGTGGCCCGCAATTGCGCTGGCATTTCGTCCAGGCGATCGACGTTGAAGATGTCTGCGTCGATGGTGGCGCGCTGGACGTCGCCTTGATCGTCTTGCAGCCGCGTTTCAGCTTCGCGAATGTGTTGCTTCAGCCGGTCCATATCGGCACGGCGCGTGGGAGTGGCGGCCTCGAGTTCGTCGATGTCGCGCAGTGCGCGTTGCAAGTTATCGACCAGCAAGGCGCGCCGCACCCGTTCGGCGCGTTGCACATAGCCGCGAATCGCTTGCAGTTGTAAAGCGACCGTATCGCTCCACGGCACCGTGGCTTCTTCGCCTTCGCCGGTGACCGATTTTTCGAGCACTGCCAGCGAACGGCCGAGCGCCACTTGCAGGTTGGCTACTTCGTTTTGCAGCGGCACAATGGCGGTGTCGATGAGGTTAAACGGTTCCAGCATCGGATCGGTAATTCGCATCTCGATGGTGGGAGGCAGGCCGAGCGAGCCTTTATAGTTGTCGAGTTGGTTTTGATAAGCGGTGCGCGCGTTCAGCAGTTGGCTTTGCGCGTTGTAGAGCGCTTGGCGCGCCAGTTCGACTTGGAAGTAGTCGATACGCCCGGCGTCATAGAACGCTTCGAGTTGCGACAAGCTGGTGCGCAGCGAGGCGATGTTGGCCTCTTGGTTGCGATTCGTCTGTTGCTGCTGCAGCAAGCCCATAAAGCCGCCCGCTTGCGCAGCACCCGCGCCACCGGTGACGCCCGCGGCGCCTTGCACGCCACCGCCGCCAGTGTTGACGGTGCCGAAGCCGCTGCCGCCGACGCCGCTAAAGCCTTCCAAACCGCTGCCGAACACACCACCGCGGCGTTGCGGACCTTGGCCCGCGTTTCGTCCAGTGATGATGTCGGTATAAAACTCTTGGCGATAACGCTGCATCGCGCGGACGTTGGCCAGCAGTTGGCGTTCCGACAACGTCAAACGTTCGAGCACACGATCGCGTCCGCCGCCGCGCAGCAGCGGCTGCACCAGCGCGAAGTCGATCAATGTGGTGGCGCTTTGGGTATCAGGACCGGAGAATTCCCAGACAATCGTGTTCGCCAGACCCACGACAAACTCGCCGCCGGTCGAGGTCAGGCGGTTCATGCGAATGCCGTTGTTAGCGGGGAACGTCCCCGTGCTGAAGCGGCTGCTCGATTGCCCGCCGCCGCCGGGTGCCAGCGGACCACCGACATCGTAAAACGATTGCCAGCCGGCGAAGAACTGTGCGTCGAAGCGAAACCGCTCGAATGTGACGTCGAGTGCCGACAGGTACAGCTCTTCGAGGTTTTGCTGATAGGCGCGCGAATGCAACCGCGCCGTTTCGACCGCACCATCGGCATCGAGCACCAAGATGCCGTCCTGATTCAGCGGCAAGTAATCGATCCAGTGCGGATTCTCGACGTACTGGGTCTCGCCATTGGCGTGCCAATACGGATAGCCGTTCTTGCCATCGACCTTGTGCATGTAACGATGCGAGTACGGATCGTCCGGCGGCATCGGCTGGAAGTCGGGATCGTACGGATCGAAGAACCGCGAGCGTGGATCGGGCTGAATGCTGTAGTCGTCGAGCGCCCAGCGCGGGTCGTTGGACTTCTCGTCCACGCCGCAGTACACCTCGTCGTCGGG
>JAEZGD010000512.1 GCA_023417165.1 Planctomycetota bacterium | reverse complement strand
CCGCACCTTGGAGGACGCTATGGCCACTGAATCGCCTTGGATCACCGCCACGACCGACGCCACCTTTGCCCAGGACGTCGTCGAGCGTTCGCACGAGCGCCCCGTGGTGGTCGACTTTTGGGCGTCGTGGTGCCAGCCCTGCCTGATGCTGAAGCCAATCTTGCAAAAACTGGCGGTCGAGTACGACGGCAAGTTCGCGCTGGTGACGGCGGAAACCGAACACAATCAAGCCGCCGCAGGCGAGCTGAATGTCAGCTCGATTCCCGCAGTGTTTGGCGTTAGCGGCGGCGAAGTGGTCGATGGCTTTGGCGGCGCAATCCCCGAGGCGCAATTACGTACGTGGCTCGATCGCTTGCTGATGGCAGGCGAGTTGCAAGCGGCCGAGAAGCTGGAAGCCACCGACGTCGCGGCGGCTGAAGCCAAGTATCGCGAGTTGCTCGCGAAGCTGCCGCGCGAGCCAGCGGTGCAGATTGGCCTGGGGCGCGTGCTATTGGCGCTCGAACGCAGCGCCGAAGCGCAAGAGATCGTTACGCAACTCGAAGCGCGCGGCTTTTTGGAGCCAGAGGCCCAATCGCTGAAAGCGGCCATTGAACTCGCTGGCATGCGCGGCGGCGACCTGGCGGCGCTCACCGCTGCCGCCAATGCTCAACCCAACGATCTCGACGCGAAGCTCGCGCTGGCGAGCGCACTAGCCGGCGCGGGGCGGCACGAAGAAGCCTTGCAGGCGGCCATCGCGGTTCTAGAAGTGCAAAAGACCGGCCCCGGCGAACAAGCCAAGCAACTGATGCTCGACATCTTTCGCGTCTTGCCGAATGATTCCGAACTCACCCGCACCTATCGCCGCAAGCTGACGTCACTGCTGTATTAGACACCCCACCTACAAGCCATACACAAGCAACCCTTGCGAGGGAGTTTTTCAACAAGTACGATGTGCAGGCAAGGTGTTTTTATCGCCCTAAACGACTAGCAAGATAGAACTTGCGACGATCGCGCCAGAACCATGCCATGTTGAAAAACCCAGGTGCCGAATTAGACCCAAAGCAGGCCACGATTCCCCGAGCCACTCCGACTTCGATACAGCCTTTATGAGCATTCACCAGCAACGCCGCCACCAATTGCACGAACGCCTCAAACAGGCGGGGGCCGATTCGATCCTGGTCACTAACGTCCACAACGTGGCGTACCTGACCGGCTTCACCGGCGATTCCAGTTATCTGCTGGTCTCGCGCGAGCGCGCAATCATGTTCAGCGACCGTCGGTTCGAAACGCAGTTGCCGGAAGAATGCCCTGGCGTGGAGTTGGAGATTCGCGGTCCTGGCACGACCATGATCGAACTGCTCAAGCGAGTGCTGCCTGGCAAGTTCGGCAGTGTGGCGATTGAAGCCAACTCGATGCTGGTGTCGCTATGGCTACGGCTGCAAGAAGACCTGAAAGACGTGCCGCTGGTGCCGACCAACGGCCTTGTCGAAGAATTGCGAATGGTGAAGGACGAGCAGGAAATTGCCGCGATTCGCCGGGCGATTTACATCGCGCAGCGCGCGTTCGGCGTCGCCAAGGCGTCGATGCATCGTGATCAGACTGAGAAGGAAGTCGCGGATCTGCTCGAACAACAGATCCGCGCGTTTGGCGGCACCTGCAGCAGTTTTCCGGCGATCATTGCGTCTGGCCCGCGCGCTGCTCTGCCCCATGCGGGAGCGACCGAGGCACGCGTCGGCCAGTACGACTTTGTGCTGTGCGATTGGGGGGCGCGTGATCACTACATCAGCGACCTGACGCGGATGCTGATCTTTGGCAAACCATCGGACCAACTCGCGAAGATCCACGCTGCGGTGCGCGGAGCCCAAGAGGCCGCGTTTGCCGCCATTCGGCCCGAAGCATCGCTCGCCGACGTCGATGCCGCCGCACGCAAAGTGATTGAGGACGCTGGTTTTGGCGAAAAATTCAGCCACAGCCTGGGGCACGGAATTGGCTTGGAAGTGCACGAAGCTCCGCGGATGGCCTCGTCGGAAAAAGGGGTGCTAAAGCCAGGAATGGTGGTTACCGTAGAGCCAGGCATCTACCTGCCTGGGTGGGGTGGTGTGCGTCTGGAAGACGACGTGTTGGTGACGGAAACCGGCTGCGAGATCCTCTCCAACCTGCCTCACGCCCTGGAAGAGAGCATCGTGGTTTAGTATCTTCTCTGGTTTACCTTTAGGTCATCACGGCCCGCCGGCAGGCTCCCGCCCCGGCGCAGCGGCGTTCGTCCTAGATACACAGTCTGACAATCCTTACGCGGACGCTTCGGCGTTCGACGCCAATTCATCGGAGCGTACCCATGACGGGCTCGGAGTCTCGGTCTGGCGACATCTTCAATCTCGACCGCATCCGCGAGTTGGTCCAATTGATGAAAGAGCACGACCTGCGCGAGATCGACCTAAAGCAGGACGATCAGCAGATCCGCCTTTGCCGCAGCCAGGAAGAAGCGGCGCCGCGGATCATCACGCAGGCCGCTCCCGTGGCAGCAGCCCCGGCTGCGCCCGCTGCTGCTTCGGCTCCGGCCGCCGCGGTTGAAAGCAAGAACCTGGCGCTCATCAAGAGCCCGATGGTCGGCACGTTTTATTCGAAGCCCAATCCCACCGCTGAGGCGTTCGTCAAAGTGGGCGACCGCGTCTCGCCTGAGAAGACCGTCTGCATCGTCGAAGCGATGAAGACCTTCAACGAGATTCCAGCGGAAATCGGCGGCGTGATCGTGGCCATCCTGGTCGAGGACGGCGAAGCGGTCGACTTCGACAAGCCGCTGTTCAAGGTCGATACCAGCAAGTAACCAAGCCGACGAGCAGGAGGTGTTAGCCTCCCGTTCTCTACCTGTTACTTATCTGCCTACAACGCTTACGCTGTCCGTCTCCGCGCATCGAACACACTACGCAGAAGAATCGGAAGGCTAACGCCTTCCGCTCGCCTAACGATGTACAACCGCATCCTGATTGCGAACCGCGGCGAAATCGCCCTCCGCATCATCCGCGCCTGCAAAGAGATGGGGATCGAGACCGTCGCCATCTATAGCCAAGGCGATCGCGGCTCGCAGTACTTGGATCTGGCCGACGAAGCGATTTGCATCGGCCCCGCCAAGAGCGCACAAAGCTATCTGAAGATCGCCAACGTCATCGCCGCCGCAGAAGTCGGCAATGTCGATGCGATTCATCCCGGCTTCGGTTTCTTGTCGGAAAACGCCCATTTCAACGAGGTGGTACGGCAGTGCAACATCGACTTCATCGGCCCGACGCCGGAAGCGATGCTGAAGCTGGGCGACAAAAACACCGCCCGCGACATGGCGCGCGCCGCCAATGTGCCAGTCGTCCCCGGCAGCGGCGGCTTGCTCGAAAACGAAGCCGAAGCGGTCAAGGTCGCGCGCGAGATCGGCTTCCCCGTGCTGATCAAGGCCACCGCGGGCGGCGGCGGCAAAGGCATGCGCGTCGCGGCGAATGAATTGTCGCTCAAGGCCGCCCTCGCCCAGGCGAAGCAAGAAGCCGAAGCGGCCTTCGGCAACGCGGGCGTCTATCTGGAAAAGTACATCGAGCGTCCGCGCCACGTCGAAGTGCAAGTCATCGCCGACCATCACGGCAACGTCGTGCACTTGCACGAGCGAGAATGCAGCACGCAGCGTCGCCATCAAAAGCTGATCGAAGAAAGTCCCGCGCCGCGTTTGCCGGCGGCGCAGCGCACCGCGATTTGCGACGCTGCGGTCCGCTTGATCAAGGCCTGCAATTACACCAACGCCGGCACGGTCGAGTTCATCGTCGATCAAGAGAACAACTTCTACTTCATCGAAGTCAACGCCCGCATCCAGGTCGAACATCCTGTCACCGAGATGGTCACAGGCATCGATCTCATTCAACAACAGATTCGCGTTGCTGCCGGGCAACCGCTGCCGTTCAAGCAGGATGAAATCGCGCATCGCGGCTGTGCCATCGAATGCCGCATCAACGCCGAAGATCCCAGCAAGAACTTCCAGCCCTGCCCCGGCAAGATCACGCAAATGTACGTGCCGGGCGGCTTGGGAGTGCGATTCGATTCGCATGCACACACTGGCTATATGGTGCCTCCGTATTACGACTCGATGATCGGCAAGCTGATCGTCCACAAGCCGACGCGCCAGGAAGCCATCGCTTGCATGCTGCGAGCGCTGGGCGAATTGCGCATCGAAGGGATTCGCACCACCACATCGTTCCACCGCGACGTACTCAACCATCGCGACTTCGCCGAAGGCTTGGTCGACACCGGTTGGGTCGAGCGCACCTTTTTGGCTAACGGCTGAGCTTCCGCCCGACGCGTCAGCCAACAAAATCGCCTGCCTGCGCCAGCCACCGAGCGGCCTGCGGTGCGGTCGCAACTCACCACCAGAACCTACGACTTCGCGTCGATTTCAGGTCTTCCCACCCCATTTCTGCCTGTACAGGCAGCGTCCGGTCGTAATTGCGGGCAGGCGCATCTGCCCCTCCGCAGGTTACTCGCCTTCCGGCGATTTCGTATGACCACTAAACTAGGGCCATTCGATTCCGCTTGTTTTGTCGCGAAAGATTAGCATGTCGTCCTCTTTGCGTCGTGTCGTGATCACCGGTCTGGGCTTGGTTACTCCGCTGGGCAACTCGCCCGAGGCGCTGTGGAACGCCCTGACTGCGGGGACGAGCGGCATCGGTCCGATCACTGCCTTGCCTGCTGCCGCGCTGCCGACCAAGGTCGCTGGCGAGTGCCGCGAGTTCACTGGCGAGATTGGCAACTTCGGCCCGCTCGAAAAAGACATGCAGCGCGCCATTAAAAAAGCGTTGAAGCTGATGTGCCGCGACATCCAAATGGGTGTCGCCGCGGCTCAACTCGCTATTTACCATGCGGCACTCAAGAACGACGCGATCAACCGCGAGCGCACCGGCGTGGTTTGTGGATGCGACTTTATCGTCACGCGACCGGAAGAGTTCAGCGATGGCATTCAGCGCTGCCGCGACGCCGAAGGCGTCTTCCACTTCGATCGCTGGGCGGCCGATGGCATTCGCGCTGTCGATCCGCTGTGGCTGCTCAAGTACCTGCCGAACATGCCGAACAGCCACATCGCGATCTATAACGACTATCGCGGCCCGAACAACGCCCTGACGATGCGCGAAGCCTCATCGCACCTGGCGCTCGGCGAAGCCTTCACCACGATCAATCGCGGCATTGCAGATATCGTCGTTTCCGGCGCAACGGGCACACGCGTGCATCCGCTGCGCACCATTCATGCGGTTTCGCAAGAAGAAGTCTCGCCCGGCGAAGGCGAGCCGACCAAGGTCTCGCGCCCCTTCGATGCTCAGCGCAGCGGCATGGTCCTCGGCGAAGGTGCCGGCGCCATGATCCTTGAAGAATACGAACACGCGCAGGCCCGCGGCGCAAAGGTATATGGTGAGATTGTCGGTTACGGCTCCTCGACCGTCCAAGATCCGGCCACCGGCAAGGGACACATTCGCGAAGCGTTACGCAATGTCTTGCAGCAGGCGTTGCGGACCTCGGGTCTCGAACCGGCACAGATCGGCCACATTCATGCACACGGCATCTCGACCAAGTCCGATGATGCCGCGGAAGCGGCCGCGATTGCCGATGTCTTTGGAACTCGCCCGGTTCCGGTGACCGCGGCGAAAAGCTACATGGGTAATTTGGGTGCGGCCAGCGGCATGGTCGAAGCCATTGCCAGCGTGCTCGCTTTAAACAACGAGCGATTGTTCCCCATCTTAAATTACGAGCACCCCGATCCGGCCTGCCCCATCACTGCCGCCCAGGCGACTACGCCTGCAGGCAGCAGCTTCATCAGTCTTAGCGTCACACCGCAAGGCCAAGCGAGCGCCATCGCGGTGCAACGCATTTAACTTCGTTGCGTTACTTCGCCTTAACCAGGCATGGCGCGGCTAGTCGCTTCATAATGACGATGCGTCACGTGAAGCGGCAGTAAGCGGAAGGTCGGTCCCGAACCCACGACTGCGCCGCAAACGGCCGAGGCCATCGAAACAATCGCCCCACCGAACGTCCACCACGTGGCGTACGAGGCAGTCTCGCGCACTTCTTCACGCATCTCGCGCTGCGCGGCGGGATCGTTTGCGGTGGCTTGCGCCGATTCGCGCCAGCGATCAATATCGCCCTGCGATACGCCCGCGGCGCGCGCTAGCGTTTGCCAATCTTGTCGCGTCGCGTTCTGCGAAGCATTCGCGCCGACGTTTGCAACTTGCAACATCGAGCTAAAGCCTGCGCCGATGCCGGCAGCGGTCAGCCACAAGAGCATCGCCAGGACCACGCCCCACATGATGATGCCATGCACCACCGATTCGGTCTTCGTTTCGCCGACGACGCATTGACTGGTAATCCAGCCGCCAATGAAGAGTGCGACCACGGTGGTCACAACTGCCCAGATAGCAGCACCCCAACGGATCGACTCGGAATGGGCGACTTCGGCAAACGACAGCCCTACCGCTCCACCTAACAGCGACAGGATAAAGCCTATCGCCATGGCCATGACTGCGCCCGCCAAGATGGCTCCCCAACTGACTCGGCTGCCGACCTCCACCATATCTTCCATCCGGACTTGCGGCTCGCGCTCAACTGTACGTACGTCTGCCATGGCGGCGCTCCTTATGACCGGTGCTGAATCGATGCCAAAGATCAACGCCGCAAACGTCATGCCTCGCTGACATTTTCTGCCGAAAGTGAGTAGAGGCCCGCATTTTTCGGCCCAAACCTGCGTACGACGCAACGAGCGCCGATTTGCTTGACGAACCCTCCGCGCGGCGAGGGCGCAGCATGAACGTAGAACACCCAGCCGTTAGTGGTAATCGTTCGTCACTCGCGTTCGGCCCACACGCGGGCAGAGCCATCGGTTTCGAACTCGACATGGATCACATTCGGCGCGCAACAGACGGGGCAATCTTCGACATATTCCTGCTCCGCGCCGGCGGAAGCATCAAGCGGAATCACAATCTCTTCCCCACAATGATCGCACACGTAAGAGCCTTCCTCGGCGACCGCGCGCGAGCGGCGTTTCTTCTTGCGCTTCATCGGCTCTCTCCGTCGGCAAGCCAGGGAGCCAGCGCCTCGGCAACTTGCTCGCTATCCAGAATCTCATGAGCCAGCAGCTCGTCGGCCAATGCCGCTAGCGCCGCCCAATGATCGTCGCGCCGTAATTGTTGATACAGATGCCGCGCGGCGTCTTCTAAAAACGCCAGCCGTTTGCGTTCATCAGGAAACACGTCTGCCGCAATCGCCCAGGCGTCGCGCCAGTCGGCGGCCCACTCCGCCACATAGCCGGGATGCAGTGGCTCGCCTCGATAAATCATCTCGGCGGCCGGTCCTGCCAGCGCTACCAACACTTGTTTGTGCGTGAACTCTTTGGCCGACATGCGCCCGCGCCGCCAGGCAATTTGCGCTTCGCCTTCGCGCTGCGGACCATCGTGGCGATCGGGCGCGATGCTCACATAGCGCACTACGCCCCCTAACCATACGGCCGTATAAGCATGCCCTGCTTCGTGATAGGCAAGTTCTTCGTCGTCCATCGCTGGTCTCTCCGTCGCGCGCCGCAGGCGTGTGAATACTCGCCACTTTAGAGTGACTGCGACCGTTTTTGAATCCAGCGTCGCTTCGTCGCACTAACGCACGCTCTTTATGCACTCGCTGCGCAAGGTTGGCGCAACTGCGAAATAGCAAAGTGCCAGCGGCTCGCAAAGGAATGCTTTTTTAATCGTGATTTCGCCACATTCGCTGCCTCGCAAGCACTCCAGGCACGACGCTTGCTTTACTTGCGACATCATCGCGTCCTGCCCCCATTAATGCACTATCCTCTCCCTCGCAACGAGGGATATTCCTGCGTTTTTATACGCCTGTTCATCCGCACTAATTAAGGGTGTCTCACAAAACATAACGCGGCTTGCCGCAAATGATTTAAACACATCGGCATATGTGCTTACATTAGCCGAGCCTTTAGCTGTCAGCGTTATTTATATTCTTTCTATCCTTTGAATCGGAACGAGCTCGCCCATGAAACGCAATCGCCTGGCGTTCACCCTAGTGGAGTTACTAGTGGTTATCGCCATCATTGGAGTCCTGGTAGCGTTATTGCTGCCAGCCGTGCAAGCAGCGCGTGAAGCCGCGCGGCGGATGTCCTGCTCCAATAACCTCAAGCAATTGGCGTTATCGCTGCATAACTATCACGACACCGTTCTGAAGTTTCCGTACGGTTACATGGAATCCGGCGGCTTTCACAAGCGCGACTGCTGGGTTCAGCAAATCCTGCCCTACATGGAACAGACGGCGCTGTACAACAGGTACCAAGACACGAAAGTGGAATGGATCATGGATGTGCCGGCGGCCTTAAAAGATCCTCCGATTGCCGCATTGATTTGCCCTTCGGATGGCGCCCGTAACGCGCAAGGCGCCAACGGCGGCCTGCGTCCCGACGGCTGGGGCGCCGCGGGTAGCTATGTGGGCTGCACCGGCGA
>JAEZGD010000423.1 GCA_023417165.1 Planctomycetota bacterium | reverse complement strand
CTTACCGGCCACGCACTATCGCCATGAGCTACAAGGTGGCGAACGAAAGCGACATACCGTGTGGCTGGCGTGGTCAATCAGCGAAGCGAACCAACTGCAATGGGTGCATCAGCCAGCCACCTTCGCTGCGACCTGTGAGTGGCACGCGGCCAGCAATGCCTGGCCATGCTTGACGCAGGCGAACGATCTATCGCCATTGGCTCAGACTGTACTGGCCAGCGCAACGTCAGGCGCAAATAGTTTGGCTGCCAAGCGCGAAGTAATCGATGAATATGGCTGGCGTCACTATGGCGATGTCTGGGGCGACCATGAAGCTCGGTTCTATACAGGCGAGTCACCGGTCATCTCACATTACAACAATCAATTCGATTTGCTGTATGGAACGCTCGTCCAATGGCTGCATTCCAGCGACGAGACATGGTGGCACATCGCCGCCCCCTTAGCCCGGCATGTCGTCGATATCGACATCTATCATACCTCTGCCGATCGGCCGCAATTCTCAGGCGGGCTGTTCTGGCATACGGATCACTATTTCACAGCCCACACTGCCACGCATCGAACCTATTCATGGCGCAATGCCGGTGGAAACGCTTATGGCGGTGGCCCTAGTTGCGAACACAACTACACTACGGGCTTGCTGCATTATTACTACTTAAGTGGCGATCCAGCCGCGCGCGAGGCGGTGCAAACGCTCGCCGACTGGGTGCTGGCCATGGAAGACGGCGCTCGCTCGCCTTGGCGTTGGCTAGATGACGGACCCACCGGCCTGGCGACGCGCACCCTTGACGATCACTATCACGGTCCTGGTCGCGGATCGGCCAACTCAGTGCAAGCGTTGCTCGATGCCTGGGAATTGACGCAGGCGAAGCACTATCTGAACTTCGCCGAAACGTTGATTCGTCGCGTGGTTCATCCTCGCGACGACCTCGATGCTCTCCAACTTCTCGATGCCGAGCAGCGCTGGTCGGCCACGATGTTTTTGGTTGCGCTCGACCGCTATCTCCAGATCAAGCATACCGCTGGCGAGTACGACGTCGCTTATGCCTATGCCCAGCAGTGCTTGCAGCATTACGCCTGCTGGATGCTCGAGCATGAACGTCCCTATCTCGATCATCCGGAGCAATTGCAATACGTTACCGAGACCTGGGCGGCGCAAGACCTGCGCAAAGCCAATGTCTTGCGGTTAGCGGCGACCGACGCCGATCAAGTTCTTGCCCAGCGATATCACGCCAAGGCCGATGCGCTTTCGCGTGAGGCCTGGCAATCACTGCTGTCGTTTCCGACGTACCACGTGACCAGGGCGATTGCCATTGTGGCTACGGAAGCGATTCGCGAAGTGGCCAGTCGCGCACGTTTGCCGCGCCCAATGGGTCCCGCGTTATCCGACATTGGCCAGCCGCAAGTGTTTGTCTCCTCGCGGGTCCGCGCCAAGCAAAAGTTAAAATCGCCACGCGGCCTGCTTTCGGCCGCAGGCCATGCAATGCGACGTTGTTTTTCACGACCTCAAGCGCGTACCAAGACCGCTCGCAACGACTGATGTCGCTGGCTGCCCCATCCAAGCCGAACGCAGACGCGCGTAGCCACACGGCCTTGCCAGTGGTATGCCATGTCGTTCACAGCCTCAACGTCGGCGGAGCCGAGCTATTGGCGACGCGCATTGCCACCAGGCTCAGCGACCGCTATCGCCCGGTCTTCGCCTGCCTGGATCAAGAGGGCCAACTGACCGCCACCCTACACGACGCCACCATCCCGTGGCGGTCGCTCGGCCGACGCGGCGGACTCGACTGGCGTTGCAGTCGACAATTGGCCGCATGGCTGCAGCAGCAGCAAGTAGCACTCGTTCACGCCCATCAGTTTACGCCGTTTTTATATACGTTGTTGTCAGGAGCGCTCGGTCGTCGTCCGCCGGTGCTCTTTACCGAGCATGGTCGCTTCTTCCCTGACTCCAGTAGTTGGAAGCGTCGCTGTTTGAGCCGCACTCTGTTACAACGTCGCGATCGAATCGTCGCCGTGGGCCTGGCGGTTCAGCAGGCGCTGTTTGACATCGAACATCTGCCCGCCACGCAGACGCGCGTAATTTACAACGGCATCGCGCCGTATGCTCCGTCGCCGTTACGTCAGAATCATCGTCGTCTTTGCGGCGCCAGCGATGCGACGACCGTGATTGTGCTAGTAGCCCGATTCGATCCCATTAAGAACCACGCGCTTGCCATCGAGGCAGTCCGCAAATTGGTCGCCATCCATAAAGATGTGCAATTGTGGCTGGTGGGCGATGGACCGCAGCGTTCAGCCACCGAGCAGCTTGTCGAGCAGTTGCAATTGACCGAGCACGTGCGCTTTCTGGGTGAACGGCGCGACGTCGGCGACATCCTGCGTGAGGCGAATATCGCATTGCTGACCAGCCATAGCGAAGGCATTCCGCTGGTGCTCATCGAAGCCATGGCGGCCGGCCTGCCGGTGGTCGCCACGGCAGTCGGTGGGGTTCCCGAATTGATCGATCACGATGGCCAAGGTTTGCTTTGTCCAGCAGGCGATAGCGAACGCCTGGCCGCGCATGTGGCGCAATTGGTGGCTTCGCCAGAACAACGGGCACGACTCGGCCAGGAAGGGCGCAGTCGCGCGGCCGAATTCACCGAAGAACGCATGCTTGCGCAGTACGCGACGCTCTATGACGAGATGATCGATACATGATCGCCTCACGAACTTCCTTCGCACAAGACAAGTCCTTGCCGACCGTGCTTCACGTGCGTGTCGTGACAGAGCAGGGGGGTGGTCCCGACAAGACCATTTTGCGCTCGCCGCGTTATATGCGCAGTCGTGGCTACGACGAGGTTTGCGCTTACTTGCGTGCACCGAACGATACCGGCTTTGCTCAGTTGGAACGCCAGGCGAGCGAGCAAGGTGCCGAGATCCTGGCCATCGACGATCGGGGCCCGCTCGATTGGAACGTGGTGCAACAGTTGGTGGCATTCTGCCGTAAGCGGCGCGTGCAGATCTGGCACGGACACGACTACAAGAGCAACGCACTCGGACTGCTCGTCGCAAGGTTTGTCCCATTGCGTTTGTTAACGACAGTGCATGGCTGGGTTCATCACACGTGTCGCACGCCTCTGTATTACTTGGTCGATCGCTGCTGCCTGCGTTGGTATGAGCGCGTGCTGTGTGTTTCGTCCGATTTATTGACCACCTGCCGGCAACTCGGCGTACGTGATCGGCGTTGCCAATTACTCGAAAACGGCATTGAGCTAGAGCATTTTCGCCGCAGCTTAACCCCCGCGGCGGCGCGTCACGCGCTCGGCCTGGATCCGACCATTCCGCTCGTCGGCGGCGTAGGTCGCTTGGCGGCCGAGAAGCATTTTGCAGCGTTATTAACAGCGATTCAACTTCTGCGGGCGCGCGGACAGCGTGTGCAAGCGGCCATCATTGGCGATGGCCCCGAGCGAGCAGCACTACAACAGCTTGCTGCTGACTTGCAACTGCAAAACGCGGTGCGTTTTGTCGGCCATTGCAGCGACGTGCGTCCCTGGTACGAAGCGATGGACCTGTTCGCCTTGGCGAGCCTGCGCGAAGCGATGCCGAATGTCGTGCTGGAGGCCATGGCCATGCAAACGCCAGTGGTAGCCACCGAGATCGCCGGCGTCCCGGACATGCTGGCCCACGGACAAGCTGGCAGGCTGGTGCCGCCCGGCGATGCACCGGCATTAGCCACCGCGCTGCACGAATTGCTTGCCAACCCCACCCGACGCCATACATTCAGCGACTCGGCGCTCGCACTGGTGGGCTCACGGTTCAGTTTTGAGCGCCGCATGGATCGCATGCAGGACATCTATGACGATTTGTTGCAACGTCCTCCTTCACAGCGACAGATCCCATGAAATCCGAACCCTCCATTCCGCCCGGACTGTTACGACCGCCTGCGCATCAAGACTTCGCCAGCGAGGCATTGGCCATGCCGGCCGAAGTTTCTCCGAGCGTCGCAGTGGTGCGCAACACCCTGGCGATCATGCGTCTGCTGCGGCCACGCCAATGGCTGAAGAACGTCTTGTTATGGGTGCCGGCCATCACTAGCCATCAACTTTTAGGCGAAAGCGTCTTATCCGATCTCGTCTGGGGTATGTTGGCATTTTGCTGCATTGCGTCGTGCGTATACGTCTGCAACGACCTTCTCGATATCGAAGCGGATCGTCAGCATCCGGTGAAGCGCCGGCGTCCGTTAGCAAGCGGGGCCGTCTCGATTCGCACTGCTTGGATCTTGGCGCCCTTGCTTTTGGTGGCCGGCTTTGGCGTCGCAACGAGTCGCTTGCCGCTGCACTTTACGCAGTTACTGGCGGTCTATTTTGGCGTCTCCATGGTTTATAGCACATGGTGGAAACGCCTGGCGATGTTAGATGTCGTTGTACTGGCGTGCTTATACACGTTACGAATTCTCGCAGGCGGCGCGGCCACCGGCATCGTCGTCTCGGACTGGCTGATGGCGTTCTCGGTCTTCCTGTTCAGTTCGCTCGCGTTGGCCAAACG
>JAEZGD010000393.1 GCA_023417165.1 Planctomycetota bacterium | reverse complement strand
ATGTTGTCCGGCGCGTCAGGCTTCATGTCCCACATGTCGAGATGACTGGGACCGCCATTGAGGTAAATGACAATGCACGCGTCCGCCTTAGGCGTGGGGCCGACGCTCTCGGCCGCCAAAAGGTGCGGCAGCGTCAGGCCAAACATGCCGCTGGCGCCGACCTGCAACAACGTGCGGCGCGAAAGATTCGCCGTTCGCCAAGAGGCACAAGCCGTCGTCTTCATGGCCATCTGCCTGCGATTGCTCTGCGTGACGCCGAACCCTGCCAATGCTGCCGTTAGAGATTCTTTAGCACCAGTTTTTCAACATGGCACTGTTCTGACTACCTGGGCGTAACGTAAGAGCTAGGTACAAGTTAAGGTTGGATTTGAGCGCACCGACAACACGCTACTTGTTGAAAAACCCCCGCCGTCTCTCAACAGCCCTTGAGATTCTTTACCCAATGTCGCCTTTCGCTCTGCGAAAGTAGCGCTTCCGCGGGTAGTAGTCGACGGCCAACGCGTCGTCGAAACAAGTACCCGTACTGTAGCAACTGCCTGTGGTGTTGTCAATATTTGTTTACAAGTTTGTTTTGACGTCGGTTCCCTGCCGCGCGTAGGACGAAGCCATGCTTCGTCCCGATCCTGCCAGCGCCCAGACTACTCAGTGATTCTCGCACCGATTGAACTTGTTGCTCCCCGCTCTTCGCGTGCTAGGATGGCGGCATGGAAGAGAACCCATATGAATCGCCGACTATTGCTGCGGACGCGCCCCAAGTTAAGCCGCGACTATCCGCACACGCAATGCTGTGGTTTGCTGTCTTTGTAGCCTATTTCGCCTGGGCAGCTTTCCGCTTCGGGCCTCATGTTCCGTACGAAGAAACCGACGAGAAAACCGCGCTGCTTTTATTGTCCCCGATCGTCATCGCGTGGGGAATCGTAGTATGGATTCGCTCCAAGCTGTGAACAAAAGCGAGTCACTCAAAAGGCGACACTACTGTTCGCCCGGGCCTCAGATACATGCACCATCACGGCCCAAGCGGTTGTCTTAGGCGGTCGGTAGGCAAAAAGAAAGCACTACGCCGGCGCGGTGATGTCGGAGGCTTTCGCGTCTTCGAGCGCTTTGTCGGTGCTTGAGGGATCGACCTCGCGACAGCACTTGGTCAGCACCTCGACCGTCTCGTTGATAAACGTGTTCCACTCTTCGCTGGTCGTCTCCGGCGGCGTCAGCGGTCGCAGTTCGCCCAGCAGCAAGATCAATCGCAGCAAGTGACGGAAGATCACGCCTTCTTGCTTCTGCAAGCGCTTGCTGGTGATGTACTTGTTGAAGTCGCCGCCGAACTCCAGCACTTCGCCTGCGGCCCAGACCGGAAAGACGCGGTAGTCGGTCACCGTCGGATACTGATAGTTGAACAGCATCGCCAGCTTGTCGGCCAGCTTCAGCACGCGCGGGCGGTTGTACGGATCGTCGTCATCATAAGGACTGCCGTCTTCGTCGTCGCTTTCCTCGCGCTGGCCCAACTCGGCCGCCGAAGCCAGACCCAGTTGCAGCAGCTGCGCATCGAGTCGCGTCATCGCCAGCGGCCCCGGCGGCATATCTTCGTGCGAAGGCACGCGCACCGCATAACCGATCGAAGGTGGCAGCTCGAGCACGCTTTCGAGCGCTTGCAAACGCTCCGCCCGATCGGCAATGCCGAGCTGATCGACCAGGAACAAGCCATACAGCGGATTGACACTGCGCAGCGTTACCAGCTTGTCTAGCTCCGGCGTCGGATGCGCGAGCGTGGCTTGATAGTCGGCCGCGGGAGTCACGGCGGGCGTTTCCGGCTTCTCGATCAGCTTCACATTCGCAGGCAGCACCAGGCTCGGCGGAATGAGCAGCGACTTTTGCGGCTCCGCGGGCTTGGTCGGTTCCGGCTTCTGTTCGACTTCGACCGGCGGCGGCTCGGGTTCGAGCGTGACAAAGCCTGCGCGATGCAGCACGAGCAGCATTTGATCGAGCGAACGCTGCGCCGCCGCATGCCGACTGCTATCCATCAATCGCTTGCTCACCAGCTTGCGCAGCGGCGCGACTTCCGGCGAGATTTCCAGCACGTACGCCAACAATCGCCAGGGCAGGGGGCCTTTGCTGTACAGTTTGGTCGGCGGCGCGGTCCGCAGCTTCTCGAACTGCTGCTCGGTCCAATACTGTTGATTGGCGCGCCGCGTCGGCATCTTCTTCTTTAGGTTCTTCTTGGCGATGCGCAGCTGCGGATCTTTGGTGTCCTCGGGAATCTGATCGTACTTTTCTTTCCAGCGCAGGATCTTGACGTCGTCCTCGTGCGCGAGCGCAAAGACAAAGCCTTGATTGTCGAACTGCGGCCGTCCGGCGCGTCCGAAGATTTGATGCGCGACGCTGGCGTCGATCAGCTTGAGCTTATCCGGCGGACCTTTCATCAGCGACGGCATGACCACGCTGCGCGCCGGCAAGTTGATGCCTGCCGAGAGCGTCTCGGTGCAGACGCAGACCGTCAGCAGCTTTTGCTGGAACAATTCTTCGACGATGCGCCGATACTTGGGCAACAAGCCCGCATGATGCACGCCGACACCACGAATCAAAATCTGCTTCAGCTTCGGACCCGCGCCTTGCGACCAGTTGTAGCCTTCTAGCTCTTTGGCCAGTCGCGCTTGTTGCCCTGACGCGAGCAGGCTCTTGCCTTTGAGTTGCTCGGCGACTTCCCAGCACTGTTCGCGATTGAAGCAAAAGAGCAGCGCCGGTGTGTAACGCTTCTCTTCGTCGCCGTCGGCCATCCGTTCGAGCTGATCGCTGAGCAGTTCGTCGCCGACCCATTGAAACTGCAGCGGCACTTTCCGTTCGGTGCCTTGCACCAGTTCGAGCTTGCGCTCGTGACTGTTCCGCAGCCAGGTGGTGAACTCGAGCGCGTTGCCAACGGTGGCTGACAGCAGCAGCGTGCGCACATGCGGCGGCAGCATGCCTAGAGCGAGTTCCCAGACGATGCCGCGCTCGACATCGGCGAAACTATGAAACTCGTCCATCACGACGGCGGTGACTTCGCTGAAATCGAACGCCGCCGGATGCAGCAGGCGATTGAGCAGGATCTCGGCGACAACCACCAGCACGCGTGCGTCGGGATTCACGCGGCGATTGCCGGTCACCAGGCCGACGTCATCTGGCGAGAAGCCCCACCGCACCGCGGCGTCTTGCATCTCTTGAAACTTCTGCTCGGTGAGCGCGATCAGCGGCGTGGTGTAGTACGCCACTTTGCCCGTGTGCAGCGCTTCAAAGAGGGCCGCCTCGGCGATGAGCGTTTTGCCAGTTCCAGTCGGCGCACAGACCAGCACGCCTTGCTCGCTGGTGAACCACGCCAGCAGCGCTTCTTCCTGCACCGGGTAGGGCGGATAAGGAAGCTGTTCGAAGTAACGCTGAGCCAGTTCGTCGCGAGTCATATTGCAAAGGTCCAAGTGCCAAGATCCAAGGTCCAAGTTTTAACATATTCCTTGGCACTTGGAACTTGGTGCGTGGACCTTCAGTTGCCTTTAACCGCTTCCGACGCCAGCGGCGTAGAGCCTTCAGCCACGCCAGCGGGTTCGACACCGCGCTGCTCTTGCGGCACCCAGATGTGATCGACGCGGCGATACTCGGTGACGACGGTGCGCTGAAACTTCTCGCCATCCCACGCCCGCACGGCGACCTCGACCCGATCGTTGTCGATGGTGATGCGGTTGTACGCATTGGGCTCGCCCCGGCGGCGCGTGCTGGTGGCAGTGCCTGCCTGCACCGAAAGAATCGACGCCTTGATCGCTTCATGGTGCGTGCGCACATCGCCGCCATACGCCATATGCAAATGCCCGGCGAGCAGCAGATCGACGCCGCTGGCTTCCATCTGCGCGAGGGCTCGGCCTGCGCCGCGCACGATGCCATGCGAGCGCTTGTGCGGCGGTGGAATGAACGGATGGTGCGTCACGACCACCTTGAAGACGCTTTCCGGAATGTTGGCCATCCGCGTGCTGACGTCGGCGAGTTGCTCGCGCGAGATCGCGCCGTCCTTCCAAAAGCCGCGCGCCGACCACGTCAGCGAACGGGCCGAGTTGATGCCCAGCACCGCGATTTCGTCATCACGATAAAAGGGCCGCAAATCGTCGCTGATATATCGCTTGTAGAATTGCAGCGGCGCACCAAAGCGGCGCAACACATCGAACAGCGGAATGTCGTGATTGCCTGGCACGACCAGCTGCGGCCCTGGCAAGCGCTGGCGAAAGTTGGCCGCGGCCTGATATTGCCCTGCCCGGGCGCGCTGCGTGAAGTCGCCGCTGATCACCAGCAAGTCGCACGGCTGCGCAGTCAAGTCGGCCACCAGCCCTTCCGCGACCAGCGGATCGAGCTTGCCAAAGTGCAAATCCGAAATGTGATGCAGCACGCGCATGGTGCGACACGAAGCAGCGAGGAAACAAAGCGAGCGCGGGCGACGCACGCTTAATGTAGCACAGCCGTGCCGGTCAGAACACCGCGCGCCAGTTCGCCTGGGCTCCGCAAGAATGGCAGACCTAATCCTGGAAATCCAACTCCGCCGCTTGCTGTAACAGATGGGCCACGGCGTCGGACGTAATCTCGGTCGCCCGCGTGAAGCCGCGATGGGTGAGCGAAAACTCGTGCCCCAGGTGATGCATCACCAGCCCGGTGCCGCACAGTTGGCGAAAGCCGTCGAGCATCGCCAGCGTGAACTGCGGATTCGCGCGGCTGCGAAAAGCCAGGATCCGCTCAGGCGCCAGCTCCACATGCACGGCCAGCAACCGCTGCGACGAATCATAGGCGTTCTTGGTCGCCTTGATCTCGATACTGCCGCGCTCGCGTGCCGCGAACAGAATCGCCTGGGCTTCGAGCGCCAATTCGCCGCCCGCATCGCTATTAAGCGCGATGGCGCGGCTGGCGAGCGCGGCGAAACCCAGCACGGAAGGCGCACCGC
>JAEZGD010000296.1 GCA_023417165.1 Planctomycetota bacterium | reverse complement strand
CTTCGCGGCAGCGGCGGATTCCTCGGCCTTCTTCTGCGCGGCGCTCGCGGCATCGACCAGGCCTTGATTTCCGGCTTCTTTATCTGCGGCTTCCTTCGCCTTGCCGGCGTTGTCGGCGGCTTGCTTGGCGTTGTTGGCTGCTTGTTCGCTCTCGGCCTTGAGCTTGTTGAGATTCTGCTCGGCCTGCGTGCGGGCGGTGGTGGCTTGTTGCAACGCCTGGGCGGTGGCGGTTTTGTCGGCGTTCGCCTTATTCAGCGCCTCTTGCAGCATCTTTTGCATCTCGGCGAACTCGGCCTGTTCGGCTTCGATTTCCTTGATGGCATCGGGATTGCGCGCGTACTTGAGCTTCGTGTCCCCCTTCAAATAGAAGGTATAGGTTCCCGCTTTGATAGCTTGCTGATTGAGTTGCATCTCCAGCTTGCCATCTGCGGCGCCGCCGGCGATGTTCAGTTCTTTGACCTGAATCTCGTTCGGCAAGTTAGCTTTAGTCAGCTTGATCGCCTCGGCGAAACCATCGCGACGCGCCACGCGGACAGGAATTTCGAGATTCGCGCCGCGCGAGGTTTCATAGACTTTGTCCTCGCCGACGACGACGTGCGCCGGCTGCATTTCTTTGTCCATTACCGACAGCATCAGATCGCGTGCGACGCGGAACTCGGCCGGCCGCTGATTGCGATCCTGCGTGCCCCACACGCATGTGCCAACACGCGCGACATGCGTGACTTCCTGGCCATTGATGTTGGCCTTGCCGACGATTTTGATCGGCCCCGACCAGGTCGTGACGTTCTCGGCGGCCGTGAAGACGAGCGATGCTGAAGTCGTTGGGCCGCCAACCACCGCGCCGGGGCAAGTAATGCCTGCAGGCAATCCTTCGACGCTGATGGTCACTTCGCCGTCGAAACTGTCACGGCGTTCCAGATTGACGCGCAGTTCAAGCGTGCCCCCTTTGCGAAGCACCGCCCCGCCCAGCGCGGAGCTGTTTTGATTGTTGTTGACGATCGGCGGATCGAGATACGCCGCCAGGCGGAAGTCAGGCTTCTCTTTGCGAATGATCAGGCGATAGACCGAACGCGGATCGGCGCGCGATTCGCCGAAGTTGTCGCGCACCAGCACGCGGTAGGTGCCGTCATCGTTCACCACTAAGCGATACGAAGCGTCATCGGTCGACGTATCAAAGTCGCTGCCAATGCGCGCCGGGCGTTCCTGCGGATCGTCAACTTGGGCGACGTCGCTGACGACTTCCGCACCTTGTTCGTTTTTGGTGACGCGCTGGATGGTCAGTGCCGGATCGCTCGCCAGCCCCAAACGATGGGCCAGCACTTCGATCGTCAGCACGTCCCCTTTCTTCGCGTCGAACTGGACATAATCGCGATCGCGCGCCGGATAAAACTGCCCGGCCAATTCACAAGGAATGGTCACCTTGTGGGCTTTGTCGGCCGTGTCGTTCGGTTCTTGTTCCAGCACGACCGGCTCGGTGGCGATGCCGATCGAAACCAGATTCGACTCCCCGCCGGGCGAAGGCAAGCGATATTCGAACGAATCGACAAAGCTGGTTTGCGGCAGCAAAGCGCCTTCGACAATCGGAGCGCCGCTAGCCGGCACCGCGATGTTGACAGCCAGCTTTTCCAGAGGCGAATTGCCCAGGCTGGTGCCAGCCGGCTGACCGCCCGGCAAGTTGCGGCCATAGATCGTGAACGCACCTTGCGTTCCCACAGTCGCCGCGGGTGGAAAAACGAAATCGATCAGCGGCGCCTGATGCGCCGCCAGGCGATAGGGATATTCAGCTCCGCCGCCATACAAGAAGTCATAGACTACCAGCGTATAGACGCCGTCGGCGGGTGCGGTGAAGTCGATCACGGGATCGCGGTTGATGGTGTCACGTGCGCGAGTCAACTCACGCCCGGCAGTATTCACGAGCGCGATCGTCGGATCCATGCGGGAATCGATGCGTCCCGCCCGGCAATCGATCAACACTCGCTGTCCCGCTTTAAGCGTCAGCTTGTAGAAATCGCGATTATTCGCATCCGCGCGGTCGTTGACGAGCGAACCAATCGTTAGTTCGCGCGCTTTGTCCTGAGAATTGTTGCCGGCCTCTTCGGGCTTTTCTTCCAGCGTGCCGACAATGAACGTGCGCGGATTCGAAAGGCCGAAGCGTCCCTTCACACGCGCCTCAAAAGCGCCTGGCGGCACATTGGCGGCCAGCGTCACCACGAATGTATTGGCGATCGGCTTGGCCGGCTTGCCTGGCATCAGCGGCTCGCCCATTTTCGGCGTCGAGGTAATGCCTGTGTGCGAAAAAATGATCTGATTGGCTTCGTCTAGATCGGCGCCGGTGATGGTCACCTCTAAGCTGCCGCCAGCCTTCGCACCGGCCGGAAAAATGCCGGTGAGTTGCGGGGTGGGCAACTGAGCCAACGCAGGCTGCGCAGCGGCCATCAGTATGAACAACGCCGGAGCGGTCCAGCGAAGGTACGACCACGATGAAAACATGCTCTGGTCCTTTCTCGCGTAGGGAGACAGACTCGCGAGGATCTGGGGAAGGCGGAAAACGCGGGCGGCTTTCCGGAAAGCGTGCACGGCGAGCCACCGCACACGCTGGAGTGCTATCTTAATTGGCGGGATGAAAAAATCTGCAGCGCGGCCGGGAAGCCGCGCTGCCAATCGACTAATGGTTGAACAGGAATTCCTTGGTGTTGATCAGCGCCCAGACAATGTCTTCGTAGGCGCGCTTGGGGTCTTCGCTGTTTTTCTGGATGTGAGCCAGAGCGATCGTTAACTCGTCGGCCTGCGGCTCGCGGGCGAATGCCAGCAAGTACAGCTCGCGCAACTTGGCTTGATGTTCGCGCGCCTTGTCGGCGCTCATCAAGGCGGCGCGGCCGTTGCCAGCCGTCAGCTTGCCCTGGATTTCGCCAGAGTTCAGTAAATGCAGGCTTTGAGCCAGGTTGGCTTCCGAGGAGCGCTCGCATTCGCACGCGCTGCTGGCTTCGGGCTTGCCGAACACCGTCAGGAAGTACGAGTTGAAGCCGTTGTCGGGGAGTTGCACCGCACGCGTGCCAACCGGAATCGGGCCAAAGTTGCTGCTGGTGCCGGCGAGTTGATCGATGGCGTCGAGCAGCACTTCCGCGTTCAATCGCTTCGGATAGTAACGCGAGAAGTTTTGCTTGTCGTCGCGGTTCCACTCGTTGGGTTCGGCCGAAAGCTGATAGACCTGCGAGTTGGTGATCGTGCGCACCAGGTGCTTCAGATCGAACTTGTGGTCAACGAAGTCTTTGGCAAGCGCGTCGAGCAGCGCGGGATTGGTCGCCGGATTGGTGACGCGCATGTCGTCTTCGGGATCGACCAAGCCGCGACCGAAGAAGTGCTTCCAATAACGATTCACCGCCGCCTTGGCGAAGAACGGATTGTTCGGCTCAGCCATCCAGTCGACCAGCGCGTGACGCGGATCGGTGGTGGCATCCAACTCTACAGGTGCGCTACCCAAGCCAGTCGGCTTGACCGGCTGCTGGGTCTTGGGATTCGTCGCCTGGGCCATGCCGGGGCGATGGAAGATGCGTTCTTCGTTCTGGCGCAGGCCCTTCTTGCGACCGACCTGGCTATAGAAGGCGGCGAAGCCGTAATAGTCCTGTTGGCTCCACTTCTCAAACGGATGGTGGTGGCAGCGAGCACATTGAATGCGCAAGCCCAGAAATAGTTGGGCGGTGTCTTCCACCTGAGCCGAAGCGTCTTTCACTTCGCGATACCAGGCGACCGGCGGATTGCTGGCCGCTTCACCCGTGGAGGTCAGCACTTCACGCACGAATTGATCGTACGGCTTGTTTTGATTGAGGCTGTCGCGAATCCAATCGTGAAAGGCAAACGTCGCCGGCTTCTCGCCCTCTTGCCGACGCTTGTTCCGCAGGATCGCGCCCCACTTCATCGCGAAGTATTCGGCATAGTCGGTGCTGTCGAGCAAGCGATCGATGGCCTTCGCACGCTTGTCGGACGATTGGTCGGCGAGGAATCGCTCGCTTTCTTCCAGCGTTGGCAATCGCCCGGCGATATCGATCGATACGCGGCGCAGGAAAGTAGCATCGTCGGCAACGGGCGATGGCGGCAGACCGAGCGCCTTCAACTTGCCAAAGACATGCTCATCGACAAAGCCTTTGGAAGGGGGCAAATTGGCGACTTCCACACCCAGCGGCACCGTGGCGCGGAACACACCGACCTGGCCTTGATAGCGCGCCATGACGGCGACGCTGCCGGTCAGTTGGGCCGTTTTAACCAAGCCGGTGACAGTCACTTCGGCCATCTCGGCATCGTTGGAATCGAACTGCGCGGTACGCGTGACGTCTTCGGTCGAACCATCGGAATAGTGCGCCACGACCGCCAATTGCTGGCTGCCATTGCGTTCCATCAACGTCTCGGTGGGATAGACGCTGATATGGGTGATGGTGGGATCGGTGTCGCTGCCGTAAGGCATGCCTTGTTCGATCCAACGACGCAGCACGCGATACGCTGGCGAGTCGTATTCGATCCGCATACCGCCGCCGTGAGGCACCTTGGCGGTGGCCTTCAGCAGCAGCAAGCTGTGATCGGGGGCCGCGGGAAACAAACGGCGTCCGCGACCTTCTTTGACCAGGAATTCGAAGTCTTCGCCCGGCTCAAAACCCAGCAGCGACAACCGGAAGCCGTTTTGGCCGCCCGACTTGCCGTGGCAACCGCCACCGTTGCAAGCGAACTTCGTAAAGATGGGCGTGATCTGATTCGGAAAATTGACAGGCTTGTCTTGTTCGATGTGCGTGACCGTGACGTTGGTCGTGGCTTCGATGCCATTGCCTGCATCCATCTTCAAGGTGGCGGTGCCTTCCTTGATGGGCGTGACATAACCGGTCTCGTCGACTTCGGCGATGCCGGGCGGCGTGATCGAATACTTGACCGTGCGGCTGAGATCGCGGGTTTGCCCCGTCGAATAGCTGCCCGTCACAATGATTTGCTGGGCGGAGTCACGTCCTGCCAGGACGAAGCCGCCATTCACCAAGCGACCGGTTTCGATGGCGATCTTCTGCAACTGGCCGGGATCGCCTAGTCCAGGAGGTGCCGGCTTCTCGCCTTCGGCGGCAATAGCAGCGGATGACAGACAGGTAGTAACTAGGAGGGCGGCGCAGGCAAACGCCGGGCGTATCAGGTGGGCAAAGCGCATGGGAACCCTTCCTCTGGTGTGCTTAGGGGGGAGTAGTCCGTCCTTAGCCATGCTGTAACGGGGTGGGCACTCGCGATTATCGCCGAAGCACGACAAATTTGCAAGGAAAGCTCAACAGTCGTTGATGGGTGGGCGAACCCCCATGCAGGAATGGCCAAGAAGCATTCCAGGGTTACATAGATTTGTTCCCTAGAGCGGCCGAAAAGCAGGTATTTTCCGGAATGGGGCCACCGCAGGCCCCGATTATGGATGCGAGAAGGTGCGGCTCGTTGGCTTATTTTTTGCCTTTGGGAGCCGCTTCAACGTCGACCTTCACCATCTTCAGCTCCGCGCGATTCGAATCGAGTTCGAATTTAAACTGCCCGAGAAAGCTCATGCCGAGCAAGGCTGGCGCGCGAATGGCACGCTGATCGAGCACTACACAGTCGACGTTCTCGACGGTGAACTTACCGACGCGGACCGAGGCCAGCTTCTTCAAATAGCCTGGCACTTCGCTTCCGTCGGCCAGCGAGACAACGATTTCGGTGTCGCTGCTGGTCGGCTCCACGCCCATTTCTTTCGCCATGGTAAATGGCAACGAAATGGTGGTTGCACCGCTATCTAGTACCATTTCCTGGGTGTGCTTGCCGTTGATCATGACCGACACCCACAACGTGCCATTATCGTTGTTGAGCTTGATGGTTTCGGAGAGCACCTTCTCTTCGATCCCCTGCAGTTGCCGTTCGGCAGTGGCAAAGGCCACCGACGGGCGCAAGGCCAGCTTCTTGTTCAGAACTTCATTGACCTTTTCAATGGCCAACTGCTGCTGCGGATCCGCGGCGGCTTTCTCCCATTGGTGGGAGACCCGATCGGCCAGCGCTCGAGTGGCCAATACCTTTTCGACATAGGTCTCGCGCGCCTCGTTGGCGTTACCGCGGGCGGCTTTGATCTTTTCGGTCGATCGCGATTGCTGATCGATCAGCAGATCGACCTGCCCGCTCATCGCATTGAGCGCGCCGACTAGCTTGTTGTGTGTAGAAATATCGAGGCCGCCCCCCGCGAGCGCGGCATTCATTTCGACCGATTTTGCTTTCAACCCAGTGACGGTCAGCTTGATCCGCTCGAGTTCCCCTTCGGCGGCCATCAGCTCTTTCTCGGCCGTCAGCAAGGTCTTACGCAGATTGAGCAGTTCCTTCATCTCCTTGGCAAAGTCGGCCTCCTGGGGCAGTGATACGCCAAAGGTGTTGACCTTAAAGCCTGCACTTTCCAGCGACGCCTTGGCCTCCGCAGGCGATAGCGTCTGCTTTTCTTGCCCCAAAGCCAGCGCAGCCGGTGCAATCACGATGAACAGAGCCAGAAAGCGCAGCGTGGC
Organism: Planctomycetota bacterium; assembly: GCA_023417165.1. GTDB lineage: Bacteria > Planctomycetota > Planctomycetia > Pirellulales > Pirellulaceae > JAEZGD01. The sequence continues at coordinate 653 of JAEZGD010000296.1, read as the reverse complement.
AGTCATGCCAACCTCTTCTGCTGAAGGGATTCGGGTAAGCTCCCCGATCATACTAAGTCTCGAAAGTGCATGCCAGCGATTTGCTGACATTTACCCAACTTCTGAGCGGTCGCTGACTCGTTCCTATGCCGATTGTCACAACCGCTAGTCGCCTGGATAATCCAAGTTTGCACCCGCCCCCTTTCCGCGAGAGAGAGCCATGAAAGTCGCCACCATTCAAACCAACCGCGGCACAATCAAGCTGCAACTACACGACGACAAGACCCCCAAGACGGTCGCTAACTTTGAAAAGCTGGCGAACGAAGGCTTTTACAACGGCCTGAAGTTCCACCGCGTCATCGCTGACTTCATGGTGCAAGCCGGTTGCCCCCAAGGCACCGGCACCGGCGGGCCTGGCTATCAGTTCGCAGACGAATTCCACAAGGATCTGAAGCACGATGGCCCAGGCGTGCTGTCGATGGCCAACGCCGGCCCGAACACCAATGGCTCGCAGTTCTTCATCACCCACGTCGCTACACCCTGGCTCGATGGCAAGCACTCGGTGTTCGGCAAGGTGATCGAAGGCCAAGACGTCGTTAATGCCATCAAGCAAGGCGACAAGATGGAAAGCGTCACCATCAGCGATGCCTAAGTCGCCTGGCGCTGCTTTGCTG
>JAEZGD010000169.1 GCA_023417165.1 Planctomycetota bacterium | reverse complement strand
AACTATCACTTCGGCCAGTGGGATCCGCACCAGATCGATAACTCAGGCTACTATCGCCGCTTTGTCGTGCAGCAAGTCACGCTCGAAGCGCTGATGGGTCGCTTGAGCGATCCCGCGATCGAATTGCCGGCGGAAGAACTGCTGTTTGAAGCCGGCGCGGTGCTGGCCGGCACGATCCTGATGGCCGCAGGCATCAGCGGCAGCGGTCCCGACACGTTCGATTCTTCGACCAGCCTGGCGAAACTGCTGCCAAAGATCGCCTACTATCGCGACCAGTTTTACGATCGGCTCTTTCAACGCGCTGGCGGCTTGCATGCCGAACGACTGCGCGCCGAAGCCGCCGAGAAACGCCAGCCGTTCGGCGGCGCGCGACAGCACCTCAACGCGCAACTCGCCAAGCGTCGCGCCGCGCAGCTCGCGCACGTGCATCTAGCGCGCATTTTTGCCCGCATGGGTTACGCTGGTGGCGCAGAGCGCGAAGCCGATATCGTCCCTGCCGCCAGCGCGCGATTGGGTTGCCAGATCGACTGCAAACTCACGCTCGCCGATCAAGCGCTCAATGCGGGGCGACTCGACGCAGCCGCGGCCGAATTGCCGCAGATATTGGAAATCCTCAAGCGCGGTATCGAGTGCGGCGCGATTGTCGATCCGTGGAACATTTTGGGTTTTGACGCGAATTTCAGCCTGTTTCCCGCGCTCGAAAACAGCGTACGCGACCATCGCTGCGACGAACTGGTCGAGTTGATGGAGCAAATCTTTGCCCTCTATTCGCGCGTGTGGAGCGAAGCCGCTGCCCGCGATCAGCAGGCATTGTGCGAGCAGGTCTCGCGCGAATTCCTGGCGACCGCCGAATGGTGGAATCGCTTTGCGGTGCATGAAGTCAGCAGCGTCGACGCCTTTCACGCACTCGACGTCTATCACGCCGCCGAACACGTCGCCCGCGCGCTCGCGCTGTGGCAACAAGGCGGCGCAGCGGCGGGCGATGTCGCCTTCTGGGCGCCGCATGCCGAAATGTTCGACACGCCCAAGGCATACGCGCTGGTGATCGAAGCGTTGCTCGATCGCGGCGACTTTGTAGCATCCATGGCGCTGCTCATACATTGGCTCGGCCAGGCAGAGCGGATGGGTCTCGAAAAAGCCGACTGCTCGTTCACCGAATTGGCCGAGCGCTGGATGGTGCAACTGCGCAAGACCGGCTTGCCAGGCGCTCACAGCCAACCCGACGTCGCCAAGACCTGGGCGCTGATTCGCAAGTTCCTCGATTTTCTGGAAGCCAACGCCGAGGCCTATGGCCGCGCGCCGCAGTTCGAAGTCGGCAAAGCCGCGCCTCGCCCTGGCGCTGCGCCACGCGAAACCGGCCTGGACGAGGACGACGACGATGATTCCGGCGAAGACCTGTTCGGCGCGGCCTACGAAGACATGGTCTATCGCGACACTACCGACGATGGCGTCGAAGGCGAGACCGTCGAAGGGACCGATATCACCGCTGACGAGCTGACGCGCGAATCAAAGCGGCTGGCCGAACGCTTGGCCTTTTTGTCGTGCCAGGCGCGGCTGTGGAAGCAAGCGGCAGCCGGCGTCGAATTCGCCGACATGCGCAGCGTCGATTCGGCGCAGCGTTCGGCTTCGATGCGGCACTGGAGCGATCTGGCCGTCGAGCTCAGCACCGGCCTAGCGCGGCTGATGGATGCCGTGAAAGCGCACAAGATTCCCACGCCCTATGGCGATCACGATTCGATGATCGATTACGATCGTCGCCGCGTGGTGAAGGAATCGCTGCTGGAACGGATCATCGCCACCACGGTCGAAGCGGCCGACGCCGTGCGACTGCTACTATCGGCGGTCGATGCGCTCGAATACTTCGACGCCAGCCGCGAAGAAACCGTCTCCAAGTTCGACGACGATCAACAAGCCGCCATCCGCATCATCGGCGCGATCTTCCGCCGCGATCCCGATACCGTGCGCCTGTTGTGGCAAGAATTGATTACCGCGCTACAACAACGTCCGCTGTTGTACGTGCCCCTTTCCAAAGGCGGCCATCCACGCGACATCGTGACCGCGCGCGTGCGCCAGCGCACGATGCAGGATTTGCTGTCGTGGCTGCCGCGGCTGGGGCTGCTTTCTGAAACGTGCCTGCTGATCGAAACGGCACGCGAGATGGAACGGCACAACCCTGTGGGGCCGGGTGCTGTTACCGAATTCGACGAGCTGTTCAAGATCGGCTACAAGGCGCTCGTCAGCAGCCTCGTGACTTCGGCCGAGCGGTGGGACGATTCCGAAACCGACGAAGACAACGATCCGATCACGCTGATCTCGTCGCTCGAACATCTGACTGAAACCTTGCTCGTCAGTTGGCTGGCGCACAGCCGTACGCTGCGGCTGAGCGTGCTGGAAAAGGTCAGCGACAAGCAAGCCTGGCAGCGGCTGCAACGGTTCATCGAAACCTATGGCAGCGACCTGTTCACGCAGCGGTTCCTGAACATGGGCAACATCCGCGCGATCCTGCATCAGGGGGTCGATGCGTGGCTGAAGCAGCTCGAAGAAGAACGCCCCGACGAAGCCGATTACAAGTTGCTCGACGATTTGGAGTCGGGCAAGCTCGCGCATGCCGACGCGGTCGAGCATCTGTCGCTCGTGCTGGTAGCGGTGATCGAGAACTATGCCGAGTTCCGCGACTACAACAGCACGACCACGCAGTCCGATCGCGGCGAATTGCTGTATACGCTGCTCGACTTCCTGCGATTGCGGATGGAATACGACCGCGTCTCGTGGAACTTAAAGCCGGTCGTCTGGGCGCACGAGATTCTCGTTCGCCGCGGCGAGCCGGAAGCGGCGCAAGCCTGGCGCACCGCACTCACCGATCGCATCAGTGCCGAGGCCGATCGCTATCTCAAGCGGCTGGCGGAGCTGCAACGCAAGTATGCGATGCGCATGCCGACGGTCGCCGATCGCCTGGCCGAACGATTCATTCAGCCGCTGGCTATTGATCGCATCCGGGCGTTGGCCGAACCGGCGATTGCCGAACTGCGTCGCCACGACGCCGAGCATCCCACGCTCGACCAACTCGAACACGAAACGGCCCTGCTGACGCGTGAGCCGACCGGCGTGGGCCTCGATCTGCCGGTCTGGCTGGTCGCCTTGGAAGAAGAGGTCGACAGCGTCAGCCGCCCCGCGCACGAGAAGCACGACCAAACGCTCAAGGGGATCATCCCCTACGCCGTCCTGCCCCCGCAGGAAGTCAAGCGCCAACTCGACGAATGGCCCAAGCGCAGCTAGTCGCCTCCGAGTAAGTCCCGCCTGCCGGGCGGGATTGAATGCGCCATCTCTTTTCTCAGCGGACCTGCGGGAAAAGAGATGACGCTATCGTATTAGCAAGGACACGGAAGGCGAGGACGAGCACCCAGATGGCACGTCAAGCAGTTGCAAGCCCAAGTCGTGCACTCGCTCTTACTCCTTTAAATTTAAGTACGACTTTGCTTCCGCGGCTTTCTTGGTGCTTGACTAATTCCTTGGCCACCTTCATCTCGCTCTCCGTTTAGAGCTTTGTAAAAGCTGTTGCTCTTCACCATGTTAGGCCAGCTTTTATCCATTGAGCTAGGGTGATCGTTGACATACTTGAATGCGCGGACTAGTTCTTTCCGCACCAATTCCATGCCCCTAGCGGAAAGTTCCTCAGGGAGTTTCGTGGGATCCTTTCGTGATTTGGTCCATGTCCTGAACAATAAGGCCGCAAGCATCATCGCGGACTGTGGAATTGCTTGATCAAGATCTTTTAGGTAACGCGTCACCATCTCGGCGCCCAACAGGCTCTTGTAATCCGTTTGCCACTGCAGATCGCCTTTTTCGCTTCTGTTGCGCCGCCGTTTTAATCTCTCAAAATCCCTAACAAATGATTCGACATACGCCAGAATCTGATATGCAACGATCATTTTTTCAGCAGTCAACTGATCATCAAAGATCTCCTCAAACTGACCGTTATTGATCTGTCCCTTAAAGATTTTAGCGACATTCTTCTTGGCCAACTCCGGATCCGCGAGATAGGTCGCAACATACGCTTGCGAACCTTTTACCAAAGGCACGACATGGCCGTCTAAGCGGTTCTTAATGCGTAGCTCGATTGCCTTTTTTTCATCGAGTCCCAAAAATCGCAATTCGTCTCGCCGCCGCTCCAGATACCAGCCTTTCGCGGCCATAGCATTTGCGAGTTGAATAATTTGAACGTCATTTGAACGCAGAAAACCTGTCTTCATTTGATTCTGATTGTTCTGGTTAACCGTAACGTCATTGGCGAACGTCTTATTTCCGCTGGACGAAATCGAGCGAACCGGAACCAGAGTGTCTTGTTTCAATACACCGTCCTGCTTGGCTTTGAATAGAGTTCGAATAGTCTGGCCACCATTTACAATTTGTGGATTGAGAAGCCGCAACGTCTTTTGAATATTGTCCCACACCGCTTCATCGCACAGAAATGAGACACCATTGTTAAAATGAATAAAGTTCGCTGACGATGCCGAGGAACATCCCCCAAAGATTGCCCGATTTGTTGGCGAGTCTCTTTGGTCAACCCGAATGTTCCTTTGGAGAAGCGGTTCGCCAAACTCTCCAAATAGATCTGCGAGTACTTCTCCTGTTGCATGAAAGAAGTAGGCGACTGCGTCTCCGCTTTGAACTGCATATGGAGGAT
>JAEZGD010000115.1 GCA_023417165.1 Planctomycetota bacterium | reverse complement strand
TCGCCTGTCGCCACGATGGCATGTTCCCCTTCGCCGGGCAGATGCGCGATGTGGCGATCTTCAACGGCGCACTCGCCAAAGAGCGCATCGCCGAACACTATCGTCACAGCGTGGCGCATGCGTCTTAGCGCAGGCTTCGTCCCGTAGGGACGCTTCTTCTAGCCAGGGACTTTAGTCCCTGGATTTGGCGAGTGCCTCCCTTTACAACGGTCTTGGATACCGTGAGGGACGTCAAAGCGAGTGCGGAAAGGGATCGCATGCCCAACACCTATACAAAGCTCCTATATCACATTGTCTTTAGCACCAAGCGCCGCGAACCACTGATTCAAGCATTCATTCAACAGGAACTATACGAAGAGATTCGTCGCATCACGCGCTATCAGCATGGCATTCCGCTGGAGGTCGGCGGGATGGCGGATCACGTTCATCTTGTCGCTTGGCTGCGTCCTGATCAAGCCATCTCCAAGGTTGTGCAGCTCATCAAGGGCGGCTCGTCTTCGTGGCTCAATCAGCAAGAGAAGTATCCTGGCAAGTTTTATTGGCAGGAAGGTTACGGCGCATTCACGGTCAGTCCACCACAACTAGCTGTGGTTTGTGAGTACGTGCAGAATCAGGCTGAGCACCATCGCTACCATTCGTTTCAAGAAGAGCATCGGAAGTTCCTCGATCAGCATGAGATCGCATATGACGAGCGATACATTTAGGAATGAGATGGCTGCCGTTCGGACCAGGGACTAAAGTCCCTGGCTAGAAAGAGCGTCCCTCCGGGACGAGAAGGCAGAGTTTTACCGGCGTTCCCAAATCGAAGGCTGGTCGCCGTAGCGCGCTTCGTAAGCCTGCATGGCCTTGAGATCGAGCACTTTCGTCCTGGCGAACTTGTCGTGCAGGCATTGTTTATCCTCGCCGAAGATAAACAGTGGGTTGACGAATGTGAAGATGACACCCAGGCCGGGCAGCCACGCTACCACGGAGGGAAGGAACGCACGCAGCAAGATGCCGTGGAGAAAGCCAGGCAAGTTGTCGTCGTCGGTCCGGCGAATCTGCATGCCGAGCAGGAACTTGCCGATCGATTGCCCGCGCACCGAAACCAGGATTGTATGGACCAGCAGCATCAGCCCAACGCCGCCCATTCGAAAGGGATCGCCGTTATCGAAAGTTGCTTCACCCCTAATGCCGAAGGCCAACAAATCGCCGACCAGAAAGGGAAGGAAAAAGAGCAACAGCGCATCAATAAAGCTGCCCGCCAAGCGCTTCCAGCGACTGGCTGAGCGCGGATCGGGGCCGTAAAACTTTCGCCGACCTGGCAAGGCGACCTTGGCGGCAGCCGGTAAGGAAGACGCCTGATAAGGGTTTTGCGTTTCAGCGGTCTGCGTGGTGGCGACCGCTGTCTCGGCAAAGGGATTCTGCATGTGCAGATCGACTCGTGCCGTCTCGACTTCGGCGGAGGGCGCTGGAACGCTGTCGCTGTAGTCCTGGCGTGGGACGCGCAAGATCGAATCGCAGCCTGTGCATTCCACCGTCCAATCGACGAAGTCGTCGGCGAGAAACTGAATCTCGCCGCAACGTGGACAACTGATGGGGATCGGCACGCATCGGCTCCGATCTGGGTGGGTCGCTTACTTGCGCGTCAGTTCGTGAAAGCGCTTGGTCAGTTCGTGCGTGATGGGGCCGGGCTTGCCATCGCCGATGACGCGGCTGTCGACCTTCACCACGGGAATGATCTCGGCTCCGCTGCCGGTCAGGAAGACTTCGTCCGCGATGTAAACATCATGGCGCGTCACCGTTTGCTCGTGCATCGGAATCTTCGCTTCATGGGCGAGATCGATAACGGCGTCGCGGGTCACGCCTTCCAGAATGCCGGCATCGACAGGCGGCGTAAAGACTTCGCCCTTTTTGACCAAGAAGATGTTGTCGGCGGTGCACTCGGCCACCTGGCCCAAGTGGTTGAGCATCAGCGCCTCCTGGCAACCGGCTTGCAGGCCTTCGATCTTCGCCAGGATGTTATTCAGATAGTTGAGCGACTTGATCCGCGCCGAGAGCGCCTGCGGATGGTTACGAATCGTGCTGGCGGTGATGATTTCCAAACCGTTCTCGTACAGCTCTTTCGGATAAAGCTGGATCAGGTCGGTGATGATGATCACCTGGGGCGCGCCGCAGCGGTTGGGATCAATGCCTAGCGCGCCGACGCCGCGCGTCACCACCAGGCGAATGTAGGCATCCTTCAGATTGTTGACGGCCAGCGTATCGACAATCGCCTTGGCCATGGCTTCTTTGGTCATGGGGATTTCGAGCCAGATCGCTTTGGCCGAATCCCACAGACGGTCGAGATGCTGCTGCATACGAAAGACTTTGCCGCTATAGCTGCGGAGGCCTTCGAAGACGCCGTCGCCATACAGCAAGCCATGGTCGTAAACGCTGATCTTGGCGTCTTCTTTGTCGAACAGCTGGCCGTTGATGTAAACCTTGAATGTCATGAGAGCAAAGGGGATTAGGGTGTGCGCGGCACACCGGATTTTTGCCGAAAGCGAACTATATTGTACGACGACGCACAGCAGCGCGGCGTCGGCGGCGCGAATTCTTTCCGCCATGCGAGGGGTGGTCGCCGGGCGTTCTATTCTCGCCGAAACTTCGGCTGCGACAAGCCGAGATGCCCCGTGCGCGGGCGGCTGCCGCTCGCCAGGCGTGGGTGGGACGCGATGTTGCTCTTCGGGGTGGGTGAGCTTTGATTCCTGCATCGGAAGACGAGCGATTAGGCGTCTTCTACCAGGCCTTCGACCAGCCGCACGGTATGGTCGGCTTCTTTGGCGATCGACAGGTCGTGCGTCACCATCACAATGGTCAGACGCTCTTGCGCGTTTAAGGTTCGCAAGATCTCCAGAATCTCGCGGCCGGTCTTCTGGTCGAGATTGCCGGTCGGCTCGTCGGCCAGCAGCAGCGACGGATTCGACATTAACGCCCTGGCGATGGCGGTGCGCTGCATTTCGCCGCCGGAGAGTTCACGCGGCTTGTGCGTCAGGCGGTGCGAAAGGCCCACCAGCTCAATCAGGTGCTTGGCGCGCTCGGTGTACTCGCGTTTTTTGCGCCAGTAGTGAAACACGCCTTGGCCGATCATCATCGGCATCAGCACGTTTTCGAGCGTGCTGCATTCGGGCAGCAGGTGATAGAACTGGAAGATCATGCCGAATTGGCGGTTGCGCAGTGCGTCGCGCTCGCGCGTCGGCAGGTTGTCGATGCGACGCTCGTTAAAATGAATCTCGCCAGCGTCGGGAGCATCGAGTGTGCCCAGCAGGTGCAGCAGCGTGCTCTTGCCGCTGCCGCTTTGACCGACGATGGCGGTGAAGTCGCCTTGGCGGGCGGCAAAGTCGACGCCGCGCAACACCGGAATGACGTGCTTGCCCTTCTTATAGCTTTTGCACAACTGCCTGGCGGAGAGGACCACCTCGCTGCGCGGTCCGTGCGAACCATCGACGCGATGCCCGGCGCTGTGCGGCGCGGCGACCGTGGGGCTGAGATTGTCGTGCAGCACGTTGGGCTTCCGCGGCGTGATCTTGGTGTTACTCATAGCGTAAAGCCTCCACAGGATGCAGCCGCGCGGCGCGAATCGCCGGCAGCACGCTCGCCAGCACTGCGATTGCCACCGAGCCAATCATCACCCACACGATGGTCACTGGGTCGAGAATCGTTGGAATCTCGCGGAAGTAATACACCGTCGGATCGAAGACTTCTTGCCCTGTGACGTATTCCAGTAGCGCTGCGATTTGGTTGATGTTGATCACGAAAACGATGCCTAGCACCATGCCGACGCCAGCGCCGACCAGTCCCAGCGAAAATCCGTAGCCCAGGAAGATGCTCATCACGCCACGGCTCGGCGCGCCCAGCGCCTTCAAGACGCCGATGTCGCGCGTCTTTTCGACCACGATCATGAAGAACGTCGCCAGAATGCCGAAGCCGGCCACCGCGATGATCAAGAACAGCAAGATGTTGAGGATGGTGGTTTCCATCTGCACTGCCGACAACAGCGGGCCTTGCAGGTCCTTCCACGTTTGAATGCGATAGGTGAAGTGCTCGACTTCGAAGCGGTGACGCAGCTTATCGCGGCACGCATTCAGATTCGCGCCGTCGCGCAGGCGAAGCTGGATCGAGCTGACGCTGGGGATGCCGCTCATCGGATCGACCATGCCGCGCAGTTGTTGCAACTTGCTGAGCGGTACGAACGCAAAGCTTGAGTCATACTCGCTCATCTTGCTTTCGTAGAAGTCGACGATGGTGAAGTTTTCGCTGATGGGCTTGGGGGGAACGCCGGTGCTGGGGAAAGTGATCTTCACATCGTCGCCGGGGCGAGCGAGGTAATAGTCTTTCACCTCGCCATCCTGATCGCGATACCGCGTGCTACAGATGGCGATGCCCAGCACCACGCCGACGTGCTGTTCTTTGCTGGCGTCGAAGATACCGCCAGCCGTTTCGCCGCCGCCGCGTGCTTCAAAAGGATCGCGACGACTGAACGGGTCGACGGGAGCGCTCGCTGTCGCTTCCGGCGCGGGACCGGTGGTTTCTTCGCGAGTGGCTTTGTTTTCCTGCACCTTAGCGAGTTCACGTTCGAGCGCTTGCTCGTACTGCACGCGACTCTTGCGAAAGTCCCAGCCGCTCGGCGGCAACTTGGCGTCGTAGCCTTCGTTGCGCAAATCGAAGCTTAGCTGCTTTTGATTTTCGGGATGCAGCAGATATTGGCTGAAATCGCTGACGCTGGCATAGGTGGCGTCGTCGATGCCGATCAGCATGACTTGCTGCGTGACCCAGCGGCCGTTGACCTGAAAGTTGATCATCGCCGGGACGCGCACGTTGGCGGTCATGCCGACGACGTCGTCGCCGAGAATCTTCTTGATCTCGGCCATGTGCCAGTCGGGATCGACCAGGTTATCCCAGCCCATGCTTTCGACGGTGACGTCCGAAAGAATGCCGTGCAGGCGGTTGTGCATTTCCTTCGTGAAGCCAGCCATGACGCTGTTGACGATGATCAACGTCGCCACGCCGAGCGTGACGCTCACGATCGACGCCAAGGCGATATAGCGCGTCCGCAGGTAGCGCCAGGAGAGAAGCAGCTTGTACATGGTCAGCCATCCTTGGCTGAAGTTCCAAGTTTCAAGTGCCAAGTGCCAAGAAGAATGCCTTGCTTGGAACTTGGAACTTGGGTCTTGGTACTTCTTACGTTTCTGGTCTCAACAACGGAAACAAAATCACGTCCCGAATCGATGGGCTGTTCGTCAGCAGCATCACCAAGCGGTCGATGCCGATGCCCAGACCGCCGGCAGGCGGCATGGCATGACGCAAGGCGCGAATGAAGTCGGTGTCCATCTTGGCCATCGAATCTTCTTCTGCCTGGCCTTGCAGTTGCGTCTTGAACAGTTGCTCTTGCAGGTCGGGATCGTTCAGTTCGGTATAAGCGTTGGCGACTTCCATGCCATGCACAAACAGCTCGAACCGCTCGGCGACCGCCGGGTTCGTTTGGCTGCGCTTGGTCAGCGGGCAAATGCTGGCGGGATAGTCGCACACAAAGATCGGGCCGATGAGCGCGTCTTCGACCTTCTCTTCAAAGACTTCGCTCTTGATGACGTCGGGATGCTTGTTCTTGG
>JAEZGD010000171.1 GCA_023417165.1 Planctomycetota bacterium | reverse complement strand
CGTGATAGCCCATGCGGGCCAGCGATTTGGAGAGTTCCAGAACGTACACCACTTGGCCCCCCGTATCAGGTTTGCCAAGTTCGGGATGAGCCGCGACGTAACCGTGCGTCGAGATCATCAGGATGCGTTTTGAGGCGCGTGTGGACATAGAAATCTCCTTACGTAGATGGTGTGACCCCATGGCGCTACACGCGTCACGTCGGGTCGGAGGGCAGTGGTCCTTGCAACAACTCTTGAAGAAGGAAAGAACACGAATACAAGACAAACGACGAACTACTTGATCTCGAATTGGGCAGCCTGCGGTGGAGGCGTTGGCTCGGCAGGCGACTGGTACAGGAAGGGCTCGACAGCCACATCGGCCGCCTGCATCATGCTGGCGACTCGCTGCAGCGACGCGAGCAATTGGGTGCGTTCCCAGGTTTGCAGTTTGGCCAACTCCTCGCGAAAGCGGTCGCGCAACAATGCCGGTACGCGCTGAACCGCTTGTCGCCCCAACTCGGTGATTCGCACACGAACCGATCGCCCATCGGTTTCATGGCGGCCCCGCACTACCAGTTCCCGCTTTTCCAGGCGATTGAGGATGCCCGCCATGGTCTGCGGGCTGAGATGCAAATCATCGGCTAATCGCCCCGGCGTGGCCGATTCAACGGCTACAAGCTCTTGCAGCGTCGCAATTTGCGGGGCGCTGAGACCATGCACTTCCAGGAGGTAACGCGAGTAATGGTCGATAGCTTGCGTAATCTGCCGCAGGGCGATGATAAATTGTTCTTCTTGATTCGACAGCATCCACGGACTCGCTACAGCAAATAATGATACGCGTGCGTATTATAACACCCGAGCAATACCTTTCCAGGGGGGAAGGCAGCGCAATACAGCGAGATGGTCCCACAAAGCAGGCGTCAGAGTGCCAGCCTTGTTAGTTTCTGCGGCTCAGGCGGTGTCGAGCAGCGACAGATTGGGCGCGATGCGATGGAGCTGTTTTTCCATATAGCGTTTAACTCGTGTGGTCGTCGGCAAACGCAGCGCTTTGCGAAGTACGTGCTGCAGGTCGGGCAGCAACAAGTGATGGGTCAGTTCTTTCATTGAAGGGATGAAAGCGGGGCTCATGCTGAAACTCGTCAGCCCCATCGCCACCAAGAGCAGGAAGGCGCGCGGCTGCGCGGCCATTTCGCCGCACAACGTCAGTGGCTTTCCTCCGCGCCGGCACGCCCGAATCACGCGTCGCAGCACCTGCAGCACGGCTGGCGAGAGAGGCTGGCACAGATGGCTGACCTTAGGGTTATCCCGATCGGCCGCCATTAGATATTGCACCAGATCGTTTGAGCCAATCGAAACGAAGTCGACATGCGGCAGCATCGCATCGATGGTCAGCGCCGCCGCAGGGACTTCCAGCATCATGCCAAGGGGCACATCGGCTTGAAAGGTATCGCCGCGCTCGCGCAATTGCGTCGCGCATTTGCGAACCATGGCGCGCAATCGGCGCAGTTCTTCGACGGCTGTAATCATCGGGAACATCATCTTCACTTCGCCGCCAAGCTGCTGAGCATGCGCTGCCGAGCGCAGGATGGCGCGAATCTGGGTCATGAAGAATTCGGGATGCTCGAACGATAGCCGAATACTGCGCCAGCCCATAAAGGGGTTGGCTTCTTGATAGTGATGACCCAAATAAGGCACCGTCTTGTCGCCGCCAATGTCGAGCGTGCGGATCGTCACCTGATGATTTGGCGAAGCCGCAATGATCTGGCAATAAGCTTCGTATTGCTCTTGTTCGTCAGGAATATCGTGATGCGTCAGATACAGATATTCGGTGCGAAACAGGCCAATTCCTTGAGCGCCCATCGCGACCGCCGCCCTGGCGTCGGCCACGCTGTTGATGTTGGCTAACAACTGCAGATCGACGCCGTCGGCAGTCCGCGCAGGTTGATCGCGATTGGCCGCTAACTGATCGCGCAGCAAGAAGAACTCGCGTTCGAGCTTGCGATACGCGCTTTTGATTTCAGGCTGCGGATTGACGAGCACATGGCCTTCGCGGCCATCGACCACCAATGTGTCGCCGGTCTTCACCTGGCGTAACACGCCGCGCACGCCGCTGACGGCGGGAATACCGCGGCTGCGCGCGATAATCGCCGCATGGCTGGTTTGACTGCCCGCCTGGGTGACGATCCCACACACTTCCAGATCGCCGAAGACCACCGCCTGCGAAGGGAGCAACTCGTCGGCGACGATGATGATGGGCCCTTGAAGCGCTTGCGACTCGGGCTTCAGCACGTCAGTCAGGTGACTGCTCAAGCGGACGATCACGTCGCGCACGTCAGTCACGCGCTCGCGCAAGTATTCGTCGGTGGTTTTAGTGAACAGGACGGTGTACTCGTCCATCAAACGATGGAGGGCCGCCTGGGCGGTCAGTCGATCGTTGACGATCCAGCCGCGCACCTTATTGGTAAAGGCGGCATCGCGCAGGATCGATTCATGCACCGAGAAGATGGCAGCGGCTTCACGGCCTAGCTGGTGATAGACCTTATGCTGCAATGCGCGCAAGTCCGCGGCCGCTTTGTCGCGGGCGGTTTCGTATTGTGCGAGTTCAGCGGTGATTTCCCGTTCTTCGAGACGCTTCGTGTCTGGATTAACGAAGATCTCGCTAATCACATACGCCGTCCCGATCGCCACGCCGGGCGACACGGCAATTCCCTTGCGCATGGCTGCAATCTAACACGCAGGAAGGGTAAAGACAAATCGACCTTGCACGCCGCCAGCGCGCAACACCTTTTATAACACAAGGTTAGGAGTTCGCTTGTAAACACCAGTCGCATTAAACGGAATTATCGGCAAATCGTGTCCCTGCGGGTTTACTATCCCTTTGAGGGAGAAAACGCCCCTGGGCATTCGATCATCGCCATGCGGCGACTACGCTATTAACTCCGCTAGCGGTTGTTCGGTCTTTGCCGATTGTGGAGAAGTCGGGCTAAGTTATACTAGCGTGCTTTGAAACGAAGGGCCCCAGCCGATTAGGTAAAGCAGGGTCACAGTAAGTGCTGGGCTTGAGACGTAGTCGTCAGAGCCGTGGGGAGCAAAGAGATTATGGAATTTCGGCTGCTGGATCGGATTACCGAGATCGAGCCCGGCGTCCGCATCCGCGCGACCAAGACGCTCACCGGCGATGAACAATACCTGAAAGATCACTTCCCCCTCTTTCCGGTTATGCCCGGCGTGCTCATGCTGGAAGCCATGTTCCAGGCCTCAATGTGGCTACTTCGCCGAACTGATGAATTTCGGCATGCAGTTGTGACATTGAATGAAGCGCGGAACGTCAAATATGCCGACTTTATTCAACCGGGCCAAACCTTGGTCGTAACGTCAGAGGTCTTCAAGCAAGATGGCGACCTCTTCACGTTCAAAGCGCAAGGCACGGTCGGCGATCAGGTTGCGGTGAGCGCCCGGTTGATTCTGGAACGAGCCCATATCAAAGACAAACTGCCCCAGCGCGCGGCGTCCGATCCGTATACGCGCAAGAAAATGAAGCAGTTTTTCGATGAACTGTACCAACCAGTCCCGACGGCTGAGACGCTAGTCTGATCCTGTCGGTCTAATTACGCTATTTTTACGGCCATCGTGCCGAGCGAACTTTTTGGAGGTTTTGAAAGATGCCCGTATCGAAAGAGGAAGTCTTTGAGAAGGTTCGCACCGCCCTGGTGGATGCCCTGGGCGTTGATGATGACGAGGTAACGCCTGAATCGACCATCATTGGCGATCTGGGTGCCGAGAGCATCGACTTCTTGGATATCGTGTTCCGCCTGGAAAAGGCGTTTGGTATCGAGATTCCCCGCAGCGAATTGACGCCGGAAGACGTCCTGACGAATCCCAATTACGTCAAGGAAGGCAAAGTCACGCCAGAAGGCATTGCCGAAATCAAGCGTCGTATGCCGTTTGCCGATTTGACCGCCTTCGAAGCGAATCCGCTGGTGCAAAATTTCGGCAATCTGTTGACCGTCAACGACTTGTGCCGTTTTGTCGAGACCAAGGTCAACAAGTAAGCGCGCTTCCCAGCGTTGCTGAGTGGCTGTAGGCAGGGACGGGTGACAGGCCCGCCCTGCATCGACGCCAGGCGATAACCCACTGCTGTTTGAGATCTGCGTATGCGTTGGTTCTGGATCGACCGTTTTCTAGAGTTTCAGCGCGGCAAGCGTGCGGTGGCGATCAAAAACGTCTCGCTCGTCGAAGAACAGCTCAACAACTAATGCCCTGGCTATCCCCACATGCCCAACGCCCTGATTGTCGAAGGGATGGCGCAGACGGGGGGACTGCTAGCTGGTGAAGTCAACAGCTTCAAAGAACGCGTCGTGCTGGCCAAGGTCGGCAAGGTGATCTTTCATGCGGTCGCGATGCCCGGCGACACCCTGCGCTATACGGCCGAAATCCAAGACCTGAAGCCGGATGGATGCATCCTGCACTGCACCAGCTACATCGGCGACAAGCTACAAGCGGAAGTCGAGATGGTGCTGGCGCATTTGGACGATGCGCGATTCCACAATGTCGACTTGTTTGAGCCGGGCGATTTCCTGCGCATGATGCGTCTGTATGGCCTGTACGACGTGGGCGTCGACGAAAATGGCCAACCGCTTCAGCCGCCAGAGCACATGCTTGCCGCTGAAGCCGCCTACGATGCCGACGCGCCGTAGGGCTTGGCGTCGGTATTCCACCCAAATTGCGGGCTTCCCGCCTCTTTCAGACTGCAAAACCGGTCTCTTGCCCGGCGGCGACTGCGGTTACAATTGTCGGATTCGAATCAGTTTCGCTAGTTTGCCATTGAGAGCCGCATGCGACGTCGTGTTGTTATTACCGGGGTAGGGTCGATCAATCCGCTGGGCCATGACGTCGAGACAGTCTGGTCC
>JAEZGD010000061.1 GCA_023417165.1 Planctomycetota bacterium | reverse complement strand
GCCTTGTCGCGCGCCGCTTGGGCCATTTGCATCAGCCGCTGCTTATCTTTCAAGGCGTGGTGGATTGTCTTTTGCAGGCCATCCCCTTCGATGGGGTACAGGAAGCAATGGACGCCGTCCTCAAATGGCTGGTAGCGCTCAATTGTCGGATAGTTGATCACCGGCACCGTGCCTGCCAGCGCTGATTCGTAGTGGCGGAAGCATTCCCAGCCAAAACCTTCCGGCGACCACACCAGCCACGCACCGGCGCAACGTTCCAAGAACTCCTCGCGCGACAATCGCGTTTCGGGAATGTCGACGCGCACGCCTTGGTCGCGTAGAGCGAGGAGTTGCTCCAGTCCCTTTTGACGCACAGTGCTGTTGGGCGTTCCCGCATAAAAGACGTCGGTGGTCTTCGGAACACGCGCCAACTTTTGCTGCAATTCCAGCGGAAAATCGCTGATGCCCAGGCCAATCGGGCGCAGCTTTTCGATATAGCGCATGTAGCGGCGTTTGCGACGGAAAGTGCCTGCGGGAAAGTTGCGATGCCCGGAGCTAAAGAACACGCGCCAGTTGTCGGCCGGCAGCTCGCGCTTGTAATACGCCTGGCAGCGATCGAAACAAAAGAAGTTGTGTCGACCGATCCCAAACGAATCGAGCGTATCGACCGCGACCATCGGCGTGTGTCGCACACAACGCATGAAATTAAAGGCGAAATTGGCGAACAGCCCGAGCGGATACGACAGGGGCCAGTACTTCACCATGTTCAGGAACGAACGTGGATGCCACGACGCGTACTGCGGCGGATGTAAGATGATCAGGTCGTACTCTTGGTGGCGCAAGCGTTGCGAAATCTTCCACAACGCGGCCGGCGAAAGCGGCGGACGACCGAAGTGGCTGTAATGCCGCGTGGCCGTGCTGAAAGCATCCGTTTGCTCGGGAAATCCCTTGCAGAACAGCCCCTCAACGCCAATCTCGAGAAATCGCAGATCGCTTTCCATCGCCACGTTCACCCTCCCTGGTAGCCAGTTAGATGGCAGGGTACGGCCGCACGCTACGCAATTCAAGGTCTAAATCCCCTGATGCCTTGCCGATCGCCGGTCCAAGGGCCCATCGATCGAAACGGGCTATCGGCATTTTCGTCTCAGAGTTAAGATAGAACGATTCGGCAGAATGGCCGGACGCGATTCCTAGTTACTGCTCTAACTTCTTTAGTATTCTCATGTTGCGTTACTGGACCGCAGGCGAATCCCATGGCAAGACGCTGCTGGCGCTGGTCGATGGTTTTCCTGCGGGCGTCACGATCGACACGGCCCCCATCGACGCCGAATTGCGACGCCGCCAAGGCGGATATGGCCGTGGCGGTCGGCAACGCATCGAAACCGACACCGTCGAGGTCCTGACCGGCATTTGGCAAAACACGACGCTCGGCAGCCCAATCGCGCTGCAAGTCGTCAATAAAGATTACAAGCTTGAACGGCTGGGCGATCTCAACCGCCCGCGGCCGGGCCATGGCGACCTGACCGGCGCGGTGAAGTATCTCGGTTCGATCCGCGGCATTTTGGAACGCGCCTCCGCGCGGGAAACGACCGTTCGCGTCGCTGCCGGCGCGCTCGCCAAGCAACTGCTGAAAGCATTCGGCATCGAAGCGTTTGGCTATGTGGTGGAACTGGGCGGTGTGAAGATTGAGCCGGTCGCAGGCACGCTCGCCGAGCAGCGCGAGCGCCGCGAGCAAAGCAGTATCTATGCGCTCGACCCGGCCAAAGACAAAGAGATCGAACAACTGATCGACGAAACGGGCAAAGCCGGCGATACGCTCGGCGGCGTACTGGAAGTGCGTGTCGAAGGCATGCCCTTTGGATTGGGCACGCACGCTCAGTGGGACGTGAAGCTTGATGGCAAGCTGGCTCAAGCCGTAATGGCCGTGCAAGCGATCAAAGGGGTCGAGATTGGCCTGGGTTTCGAAGCTGCTCGCCGCCGCGGTTCGCAAGTTCACGACCCAATTCACTATGATCCGACCCAGAAGCACACGCCTTCGCTGGGCTATGTTCGCCCGACGAATAACGCAGGCGGGCTGGAAGCCGGCATGACCAACGGCCAGCCGTTGGTGCTGCGCGCCGCCATGAAGCCGATCAGCACGTTGCGCAAGCCGCTGGAGTCGATCAACCTGGCGACCAAGGAAGCAGAAGCCGCCCAGTACGAGCGCAGCGATGTGTGCGCAGTAAGCGCCGCAAGTGTGATCCTAGAGAACGTCGTCGCGTTCGAGATCGCCGCAGCGCTGATCGAGAAGTTTGGTGGCGATAGCCTGGTCGAAATGAAGGCGCGCTACGATTTGTTTTTGCAGATGGCTGGCGAACGCTAAGTCGCCCGTCTCTGCAACCTGGCAGTGATCGCAAGTCACGAACAAGGATGTTCGTATGCACGAAGCAACACGCACCTTTTGCTGCCGTGCAGGCTTCGTTCTTGGTTGCCTGCTGCCCACACTGTTAATCACCGGCTGGATCGTCGTCCGCCGCTCGCCTGTGTATGCGCAAGCGCAGCAAACACAGTGGCAAGCGCAACTCGCACAAACTCTGGGGCTCTCCGCTCAGGTCGAACGCATCGAGGAACCACGCCCCGGCCGTTATGTGCTGCATGGCGTGACGCTGCTCGATCCCGATGCGCCGAAGCACAGCCTCCCGCTGGCGAAAGCCAAGCGATTGGAACTGGGA
>JAEZGD010000167.1 GCA_023417165.1 Planctomycetota bacterium | reverse complement strand
GCATGGGACTGAAGATCCTCAGTGGATTGATTTACTTCGATGCCTTGGATTACTGGTCGCTGGTGGTTTGGTTGTTAGGCGTCGTGGTGCTCTTCTTCGGTGTGCGCGTCGCACTTTGGGCCTGGCCGGCGCTGGTGTTTTTATTACTAGCTATGCCGCTGCCGTTCCGCGTCGAGCAGTTTTGCAGTCAGCCGTTGCAGCGAATTGCTACGAATGGCAGCGTGTGGCTGCTTCAGACGTTTGGGCTGTCGGCCTTCGCCGAAGGCAATGTGATCCTGCTGGGCGATCGCCATCTAGAAGTCGAGCGCGCCTGCGCAGGCTTGCGCATTTTTGTGGGCATTACTGCGATGACCTTGGTCGGGGCCGCCCTCTCGCGCCGCTCGCTGATCGAACGTGTCATGCTGTTCGCCAGCGCGCTGCCCGTGGCTGTCTTGGCAAACATACTGCGAATTGTGGCGACCGCGATTTGTTATGAGCATGGACCAGCACACTTCGCGGACGCCCTCGCCCACGATGCGGCAGGTTGGTTGATGATTCCCTTGGCGATTGCTTTGATCGCCGGCGTTTACTGGTATCTGGCGCAAATCGTCGTCGCGTCGTCGCCTGTGGTGATTACCGACGTCATGCAGCGTCATCGTCAATGAGCAAATGGGACCTGATCGATGAGTAACGAACTAGCCACCGCGCCGAGAGCACGCACGGCAGATCTCATGGTAAGTCAACCTGCGCGCCGCTATGTAGAAGCGCCGCCGCAAACATCTCCAGCAATGCTCATGCAAACTCTGCGCGCCGCAGCACGTTGGTGGAAGATCGCGTTGCCAACCGGACTGTTGCTTGCCGCCGGGGGAGTAGCCGCCGTCTTGGCGACGTTTGAGAAGCAGTACCGGGCCGCGGCACTGCTGCAAATCCAAGAGCAGCCCACACACCTGGCTTATCCCACGCATGAAGATCCGTCACGCTATGTGCAGAACCAGCTGCAACTGATTCGCAGTTCGCTCGTGCTCGGCCCTGCGATTAGCGATCCTGCGGTGGCCTCGATTGCCGAATTGCAGAAGCAGCAAGATCCCATCGGTTGGCTGTCGCGCCGCATTCGCATTGCCAATGTCGGCGATTCGGAACTGTTTGAAGTCGCCTTCGACAGTCCACAGCCCGAGCGAGGCGCGCCGCTGGTCAATGCAATCGTCGCCTCGTATTTGACCCTGCGAGGTGAACACGATTCGACCCGCAACCAGCGCATGCTGGAAATTCTTGACGAGGAGAAGGAACTGCGCTCGCAGGAAGTCACGCGTTTGCGAGAGAATGTGCGCGAGCTGAGCCGCGAGATCTTGGGCAAGGATCCGTTCACCGGTCAACAGACTGCCGAAGTCGTGCTGACGTCTCATCCGATTCAAGCCTTGCTGACGCAGCTTATTAACGCGCAGGTCGAGACCAAGATGCTCGATGTGCAAGTGAAATCGCTTCGCCAATCGACCGATAAGCGCGATGTCGAGATTCCCTCGGCGATCGTCGCCGCCACGGTGGATCGCCATCCTGAGGTTTCGGCCCTGAAGCTACAGCATTCGGATCTGATCGCCACGCTGGACCGAATTGAAGAAGTTTCGGTGCATGGCAAAAAGGATCCCTCTTATGCACGCATGCAACGCGAAGCAAACAAGCTGGACGAATCGCTGGCGCGGACGCGCAAGTCGCTGACGCCTCAAACCTTGGCCGAGTTGGAAGCGCAGGCCTCCATGCAACGCGATACCGAGTTGGTCCAACTCGAGAAAGCGCTCGCCAAAGCCCAGGCGGCCGAGGGGCTGCTGAAGGCCGAGTACGAAGGGCAAGCCGAAACGCTCGGGGAATCGGGGAGCCAATCGCTGGAACTGGAATTCGCCAAGGCGGAACTAGCGCGCGAGGAACGGGTCTTTGAACTGATTGCCCAACGGGCCGTCGCATTGCGAACAGAGACGCGCGCCCCTGCCCGCGTCACGCTGCTAAAGCCCGCCACGACACCGCTCGCACCGCTCGAGATCTTTCCGCTCAAAAACGTGACGCTGGCACTATTGGGAGGCTTGTTCGCCCCCTTTGGAATCGCCGTACTTTGGGAACGATGGGTGCGTCGCATCGCCAATGCGGAACAGCTCGACCAGCAAACCCACGTGCGCGTGGTCGGCGAGGTCGCTCGGCTGCCGGCTCGCCGACATGCAACGACCGAACTGACGCATCGCGATCTATCACTGTTCGAAGAAAGCGTCGATAGCCTGCGAACCTGTCTGGTGTTAGGCCAAGGCAACGCCGATGTGCATGTAATTGCGGTGGCCAGCGCCGTCTCGGGCGAAGGCAAGACCAGCGTGGCGGCCCAACTGGCGGTCAGTATCGCTAGGGCAACGGGCGAGCCGACGCTGTTGATCGATGCCGACATTCGCTCGCCTGACGTGCACGAGATCTTTCAGATCAGCAACGATATCGGTCTGGTCAACATTCTGGAAGGCAATTCGCCCTTGGATGAATGCGTCAACCGCGAGTGGAGCGAGCTTGTGCACGTGCTGGCTGCGGGACGAGCCTCCGCCAATCCGCATCGGCTGATTAACAGCCAGCGTTTCCGCCAACTGCTCCAGGAAGCCCGGGCGAAGTACAACCATATTATCATCGACACGCCGCCGATCCTGCTGGCGTCGGAATCGTTGGCAGTTGCCAAAGAAGCCGACGGTACGCTGCTGTGCACTATGCGGGACTTCAGTCGTGAAAGCCAGGTTAACAGTGCAGCGGCCCGACTCGAGGCCGTGGGCGCGCGAACCTTGGGTGCCGTCCTCAGCGGCATTCCTACCGGACACTACACCGCCAAATATGGCAACTATGCGCACGCCGAGTAGTGGCGTCGCATAGGGTCTTTGCTTTTAAATAAGTGTCGCATCCTAAACATAAACGTCGCCTGCCACTGCAGCCACCACAGCGTGGTGCGCACGGCCCGCTTGTGGCCAAGGCGACGGCTCCACGTCCAGGTTTAGCCATTCGCTGGCGATTCTTGAGTGTGAGCCTGCTGCTCGCAGCATTGCTTGCCGGCGGTCTGTGGGGATTGCACCGTTGGCAGTTGCAACGCCTGGCGACGGACCTGTTCGATCGCGCGAATCAACTACGCGATGCCGGCGAGTGGCAACACGCGGCGCACACGTACCATCGCTTTCTGCAGTTGGAGCCTGAGCACGCCAAGGCTCACCGCGAATTGGCCCTTTGCTTTGATGCTACGGTCGTCTCGCCTGTGCAACGTGCGCGGGCGATCGATTTGTACTATCGCGCGCTGGGCTTCAATCAGAATGACATGCAGTTGCGAACCAAGCTGGCTGAGCACTTGCTAGCGCAGCAGCGGCTGACACTCGCTTCCGAGCAGGCGGCGCTCGTGCTGGCTGAACTTCCAGACGATGGTGACGCGCTGCGCATTCAAGCGTTTGCCCAACAAGCTTTGCGTGTGGCAGCGCATCAGCCATTGAATCAGGCGGCCAAAGAACAACTGCTAAAAGCTGCCGCTGCGAACCCTCAACATACCGCCATGGCGATGATGGCGGCTACGGCGCTGCGCGACGCCGGGCGCACCAA
>JAEZGD010000032.1 GCA_023417165.1 Planctomycetota bacterium | reverse complement strand
GTCCTCCCCGTGCCCTCCGTGTCTCGGTGGTGAACCTCCTCCCCCTTGGCACTTGGAACTTGGAACTTTGCCCTATGAACCTCGCCCTGCACACCTTCGATCTTCCCTTGCGGCATACGTTCACGATTGCGCGCGGTTCGATGGATGTGCAGCCGACGCTGATCGTTGAACTAGAGCAGGATGGCGTGCGCGGCTACGGCGAGGCGACGACCAACACGTACTATGGCGCGACGCTCGATAATATGCGTGCTGCGCTGCGCGAAGTTGAACCGCAGTTGGCGGAACTCGAGGTAACCGATCCGTCAGCGCTCTGGCAACAGTTGCAACCGAAGTTGGCCGCGCATCCGTTCGCCTTGTGCGCGCTCGATCAGGCGGCGTGGGACTTGTTCGGCAAGCTGCGTGGCGAGCCGGTGTGGAAGCTGTGGGGCCTGAGCCTCGACCACGTTCCGGCGAGCAACTACACAATTGGCATCGCCGACGTACCGACGATGGGCGCTAAGCTGCAGGAGTTCCCCGGCTGGCCGATCTACAAGATCAAGCTCGGCACGACGCACGATGTCGAGATTGTTCGCGAGTTGCGCAAGCACACCGATGCGAGGTTTCGCGTCGATGCTAATTGCGGTTGGACCGCCGACGAGACGATCGCCAACGCGCCGCTGCTGAAGGAGCTTGGCGTCGAATTCATCGAACAGCCGTTGCCCGCCGATCGCTGGGATGACATGCGCCGCGTCTTCGCCGAGAGCGTGCTGCCAGTGATCGCTGACGAAAGCTGCCAGGTCGAGGCCGACGTCGCCCGGTGTGCGGGGCATTTTCACGGCATCAATATCAAGCTGGTGAAGTGCGGCGGCCTCACGCCGGCGCGCCGCATGATCGACGAAGCGCGCCGCCTGGGCCTGAAGGTGATGGTCGGCTGCATGACCGAGTCGACCGTCGGCATCTCGGCCATCGCACAACTATTACCGCTGTTGGATTACGTCGACATGGACGGCGCAGTGCTGCTGTCGCGTGACATCGCCACTGGCGTGCGCGTCGAACGGGGCATCTGCCACTATCCCGACACGCCCGGCAGCGGCGTTTCGCTGCTACCTACCTGAACGAACAGAGAACAGGCAGGAGAAGCCGCGGATGACGCGGATGAACGCGGATCTAGCCAGCGGAGGAATAAGGAATTAGCTGATTCTCTTTGGTATTCATCCGCGTCGATCAGCGTCATCCGCGGCTCTATCTTTTCCGAATTTATCCCACCTTGCACCTCACACCTGGGAGACTCTTGATGCACTCCACGATCAAACTGCGATGGTTCTTCGCCGGCATGGCGGCGGCTTGTTTAGCGCTGCTGGTGTTACAGAACGGAGTGCTGCACTCGCAAGGCAGTCCGACTTCGCCCGCCAAGGCGGCTGCGCCGAAGCAAGCGCCGGCGGCGGAGGATGGCAAGCTGCGGATCATTGCTTTCGGTGCGCATCCCGATGATTGCGAACTGCGGCTGGCAGGCACGGCCGCCAAGTGGGCCGCGGCGGGGCATCATGTGAAGTTCGTCTCGGTCACCAATGGCGACATCGGCCATTGGCAGATGGCAGGCGGACCGCTCGCCCAGCGTCGTCTGCAAGAGGTGCAGCAGTGTGCGAAGATCCTCGGCATTGAAACCGAAGTGCTCGACATTCACGATGGCGAGTTAATGCCGACGCTCGAGAATCGCCGCACGATCACGCGATTGATTCGCGATTGGAAGGCCGATATCGTGCTCAGCCATCGCCCGAACGATTATCATCCCGACCATCGCAACGTGGGCGTGCTGGTGCAGGATGCGGCTTACATGGTGACGGTGCCGTTCTTCTGTCCCGATTCGCCGCACCTGACGAAGAACCCGGTCTTTTTATACTACGAAGATCGATTCACGAAGCCTGCGCCGTTTGAAGCCGATGTGATCGTGTCGATCGATGATGTGATCGACAAAAAGCTGATGGCGGTCGAGGCGCTGGCTTCACAGTTCTATGAAGGCGGTTGCAATGGCGGGCCGCACCTGGTGCCTGAACCATCCAACGCCCAGGCGGTAGCCGCGCGTCAGAACGAAGTGCGCGGCTCGTTCGATCGCCGCTTTGGCGCGACCGCAAAGCGTTTTCCCGAAGCGCTCGCCAAATGGTATGGCGAAGATCGTGGCCGCAAAGTGCAATACGCCGAGGCGTTTGAGATCTGCGAGTATGGACGGATGCCCACGGCCGACGAACTCGGCGAGCTGTTTCCGTTTTATCGTGACGTGAAACGGCCGTAGCTGAAGAAATCAAAATCAGGAGGGAACCGCCTATGAACGCCGGCGGTTCTCGCTCCTGATTCGTTGCAAATATCTCTACTTCGACGAGGCCGGCAGTTCTTTGATTGCCGGATAGTCAAGCAGGAACTTGCGTCGCTCCTGGGCGAAGGTCCACAGGCTGGTCGGTCCGCGACGTCCACCGCCTGCTTCCTCGCGGGCGGGGCCGGTGGCCACCGCTTGCTCGAACGCAGTCAGGCTTGCGAGCTTACGCGTATCGGCAGCCACTTCCTTCTCGATCAGCGACGAGTACTGCTTCACCAGCGGACC
>JAEZGD010000733.1 GCA_023417165.1 Planctomycetota bacterium | reverse complement strand
GCTATGGATTGTGCGCGGCGACGAGCAGATGAGCATCGCGCGCCCCATTGCCTGGGAGCGTATCGCGCAGGCGGAGCGCGGTGGCGCGCCGCTCGCTGTGGACGACTTGCGTCGTGAAGTACTGGCGATTCCGGCCCCGCCGCTCGCCGAACAGCCCGATCAGCCGCTTCCCCGCTGGCGCGGCGCGTTTGCCGCTCCGGATCGGTTGCCTGTGAAAGAAGAAGTGGTGCCATTCCCGCCGGTCCGTTCGATCGCCATTGATACTTTTTATGCCAACTGGGATTCCGATGTCGAAGCCGATGGATTGGTGGTGATCCTGTATCCCATGGCGGCCGATGGGATGATTGTGCCGGTCGATGGGGCGCTAGAAGTCGAGTTACTAGCGCCAGAATTGCGCCGCTTTATTGATGCACCGCACGGGCGCGGGCTGACCATCGAACGGATCGCGTCCTGGACGCAGGCAATGCACGCCGCTGACTTTGGCCCCGGCGGCATTCGCGTAGAACTTCCGTTTCAAGCACTGCATCCGGAGTTCGATACCAAGATCCTGCCGCATGGTCTGGTGCACGCGCGGCTGACCGTGCCCGGCCAAGGCGTCTTTGACACGACGGCTGATTTTGTGCGTCTGCGACCCTGGTCACCGCTGCGTGACAATTATTGGAGCACGACCGGCCGCCGCTTCTTTCCTGGCGAGCGTACCGGCCGGCCGAAGCAGAGCGAGTAACGGTATCCGTCTTTTGGGTGGATTGTCCCGACCCTTGCGACGAGTCGCCAGCGCTGCCACAATCAGCGGCTGGAAATACTTACGGCATCGGACGTTCGGTAAAGGGTGCCGACGTAACCAAGCCGTTGCTAGCACGCTGGGGAGCCCGCCTCGATGAGATTAGAACCGCTCGGCGACAAGGTGATCATTCAACGCTTGTCCGCCGACGAGAAGACTGCCGGAGGGATCGTGTTGCCCGAATCGGCGCGCGAAAAGCCACAGCAAGGACGCGTGTTGTCGGTCGGCGAAGGAAGCCGGGCAGCCGATGGTTCCCGAGTTACCCCGCTGGTGCAGGAAGGGGACAAAGTGCTGTTTACCACCTGGGCGGGGCAGGAAGTGTCAATTGATGGCGACGACCTGCTGATTCTCAGCGAGCGAGATATCCTGGCAATTTTGGACTAATGCCAGCGGTTGCAAACGCCAGACTCGCCGGGCGTTTACCTATAATACAACGTCCGCGGGCTGCGGCTCGCATTCGACTCTGCCCTAGCCAGTGCCATGGGCTCTGCTGGCTTTGCTCCTTGAGGACGAAGCCAGAGGTGATAGTCGAAATCTTGCGCTCTAGGGAGCATTCGATGCTACGCGCTTTTGTTGGTTGGAAGCTGTGTGTTGGCTTGGCGATGACGATGGTCGTCGTCGGCGGTTCTGTGCAGACGGCGGTTGCGGAAACCTCCAAGGATGCCGAGGCGATCACCGCCAAGGCGATTGATTTCCTTCGCACCAAGGGCCAAAAAGAAGACGGCTCTTTCAGTCCCCAATCGGGACCCGCTGTGACAGCGCTAGTGGCGACCAGCCTATTGCGAAATGGTCGCACGCCTGAAGACCCCATGGTCGCCAAGGCGATCAAGTATGTCGAGAGCTTTGTGCAGGAAGACGGCGGCATTCACGCGCCGAACTCGAAGTACAAGAACTACGAAACCAGCCTCGGCGTGCTGATGTTCAGCGAAGCCAACAAAGGCGGCAAGTACGACAAGCTGCTGAAGAAGGCCGACGCCTTCTTGAAGGGCGAACAGTGGGACGAAGGTGAAGGCAAAGACAAGAGCGACACCTTCTATGGTGGCGCTGGCTATGGCAGTCACTCGCGGCCCGATCTGTCGAACACCAACTTCCTGATCGACGCGCTGAAGGCGACCGGTAACGACGCCGACAGCGAAGCGATTCAGCGAGCGCTGATCTTTGTATCGCGGACGCAGAATCTCGAAACCGAACACAACACGACACCGTTTGCTGCCAAGAATCCCGATGGCGGATTCTATTACACGCCGGCCGCTGGTGGTCAAAGCCAGGCAGGCACGGTCGAAGGCGGCGGCTTACGTAGCTACGGCTCGATGACCTATGCGGGTCTGAAGAGCATGATCTATGCAGGCGTCGACAAGAATGACAAACGCGTCCAAGCCGCGCTGAAGTGGCTCAGCAAGAACTACGACTTGGAACAAAACCCAGGCATGGGCGACGCCGGCCTATACTACTACTATCACACCTTCGCCAAGGCCCTGGATGCCTTGGGCGAAGACACCTTCAAGGACGAGAAGGGTGTCGCGCACGATTGGCGCAAAGAACTCATCGCCGAATTGAAGTCGCGCCAGCAAGCCGATGGCTCGTGGATCAACGAGAACAGTCGCTGGCTCGAAGGTGACCCCAACCTGGTCACCGGCTATGCGTTGTTGGCTCTCTCGTATTGCCACAAGTAAGCCACGAATCTGTCAGCCAATGCAAAGGGCCTCGAACTTTCGAGGCCCTTTTGCTTGCGCTAGTTGGGACGAAGGCAAGCTTCGCCCTCGTGGCTGATGCTTGCTAGATCGTCGCGGCACGGACGTTACGGACTTCCATCAGCAACGCACGATAGCGTTGATACACGCCATGGGCGATCCAGCCGAGGTAAAAGTTCAAGCCGATCGAAGCAAATAACAGCATCGCGGTGAACGTGAGCGGCCACCACGGCTTCAGTGCTTCTTCGTCGCCCGACGAGCCGCGGGTCGGCTTCGTGGTTGAGGTCTTGGTCGCAGTCGTGTTCGTCGCCGACGATGCCGTCCCGTTTTCGCTATTCGAGTTGGCAGCGGGGGCGGTTCCACTGGCG
>JAEZGD010000700.1 GCA_023417165.1 Planctomycetota bacterium | reverse complement strand
ACTATGGCCAGGCCGATTGGAAGATGGAAGTCTTCAGTGACGAACGTGCCTTCGCGACCGAAAAGTACGAAGCGCCGCAGCACGTCGACTCGACCGTCAATATCGTCTGGAAAGGCAGCCGTTTGATGACGCCGATCGGCGGTGGTGTCAGCATTCAGCCTCGCCGTGCTCTGAGCCGCGATAACCTGCTGCAAGACGAAGGCGAAGTCGCCGAGGCATGGGACAAGAACGACCTGAGCAAGCTGGCTAAGGGCCAGTGGTGGTGGGATTGATCTCCGACTGCCGCATTGTGAAACAACGTTCAAGCCCCGGCCACCAGGTCGGGGCTTTTTCATTGCGCATAAGGAATGACGCGAACCTAAAGGCTGCCAAGCGTGTCGCTGACACCAAGGAATTTCAAGGATGAGCGCCGACCTGCAAAGTGATAGCAAGTTTCTCAGCCTGGTGCTGCGGCATCAGCCCGAAGCCATTGGGATGACGCTGGATGCCCAAGGCTGGGCGGTCGTGGAAGACCTGATCAAATGCGCCGCCAGGCACGGACGAATGCTTTCCCGCGAGCGCATCGAACGCATCGTTACCACCAGTGACAAGCAGCGATTCAAGCTCAGCGACGATGGTTTGTGCATCCGCGCCAATCAAGGCCATTCGGTGGCGGTCGATTTGGAACTGGTTCCTGTCACGCCGCCAGAGTATCTCTTTCATGGCACCGCGACGCGTTTCCTCGAATCGATTCGCACGCACGGACTCGAAAAACGCTCACGGCAGCACGTGCATCTTTCGCCAGACGAACCGACTGCGACCAAGGTCGGGCAACGTCATGGTCGGCCAGCGATTCTGCGTGTGCGAGCGCTTGCCATGCATGCCGCGGGAATCTCGTTTTATCGATCGGAGAACGGCGTGTGGTTGGTGGCGAGCGTGCCTGTCGAGTACTTGGAATTTCCCACCGAGTAGCTGTGTGGTGGACACTTAGGAACGGCTGGATCGTTTCTAGAATGGCTGCATGACGCCGCTCGAAATCGTCGCGTTCGTGCTGTTAGGTGTGCTGGTCGCCGCCCTGCTCGGCGCGGCTGCGCTGATGTTTTGGGAAACGGCGCGACTCAAGCGAGTGATCCAGCGGCTCGAACAAACGCCCTGCCCTGTCTGTCAGCAGCCGCTGCAGCGGCGCGCTGTGCAGGAAGCACGCGAGCGTTTAGCGGAGACAGCTCCTAAGCCTGCTCCCAACGCGGAAGTGCCTGGCGAGCGACCGTGGGAATTGATCTGCACAAGCTGCAATAGCACGCTTTTGTTCGACGCACGCAAGTTTGCGTGGCTGGAGATCAAGCATCCGCATGAGGCCGAGTAGCGGTCTCGACGCGATCGACAACGATCACTCGCAGATCGCAAACGTTGGTGTGCGTCGGGCCAGTCTTCAGCAGCGCTTGCAGCGGTTCGAAGAAGCGATACGCATCATTGCGGCGCAGAAAGTCGCCCGGCGAAAGGCGATGTTCGTGCATCGCGGTGACGATGGCTTCGTCGATGATCGCCCCGGCGGCATCGGTCGGTCCGTCTTCGCCATCGGTTCCACCGCTCAGCATGGCGATGCCAGAGATCGGGCCGCGCGCGGCGCAGTCGCCGCTTTGCAGCAGTTGATCGAGGGCCGCCAAGACGAGCTGCTGATTGCGACCTCCCTTGCCACGCTCTGACTCGTCAACAAGCTGCACCGTCGGCTCGCCACCCGTGATGAGGCAATCGGGACCGGATTCGTCACGCATGCGCAGCGCCATGGTCGCATGATGGCGACCAATGTCTTCGGCGTTGCCTTCGAGAGTCCGCGCGGCCAGCATCGCATGCGAATAGCCGCGGCGTTCGGCTTCGATCCCGGCGGCGTCTACCGCGACCGCATTGTTGCCGATCAGCAGGTTCGTTACCTGGCACATTGGCGGCTTATCGTCTGCGCGCGGCATGCTTTCCAGCACGCGAAACACGGCCGCGGGAATCGTGGACTTGGTTTGATATTTTTCCAGAATCGCCAAAGCGTCTTGTGGCGTGCTAGGATCGACGACCGTCGGACCCGAAGCGATCAAGTCGAGCGGATCGCCAAGCACGTCGCTGATAATCAGGCTGATCATGCGACCCGCTGTGCAGGCGCGCGCCAGTCCGCCACCTTTGATGCGGCTCAGCTGCTTGCGCACGGTGTTCAGTTCGGCGATGTTCGCTCCGGCCGCGCTTAACGCGCGCGTCACCGCTTGCTTGTCTTCCAGCGAAATGCCGGTCGCCGGCGCTGGCAACAGAGCCGACCCACCGCCAGAGAGCAGTGCGATACACAGATCGTTCGGTCCCAACGAAGCGACCAGTTGCAAGATTTCCAGCGTGCCGGCTACGCCTGCGCCGGTCGGCTCGTTAACGCCTGCGGGACGACCGCCATGCAGATAGATGTGTTTCAGCGGCAGCACGCAATCGTCAGGCACATTTACCCAACCACTCACCTGATGCCGCTGGAGCACGCGCGGTCCGAGCGCTGCTTCGAGTCCGGCGGCCATCCCAGCGCCCGCTTTTCCAGCGCCCACGACGACAATCTTGCCGATCGTTGTCAGGTCGACTGGTTCATCTTCCATGAACAGCAAGTCCCCTTCGACGTGGACGTTGTCTTGCACGAGTCGATCAGCTTGCACGGCTGCGAGGCCAGCTTGCCAGATCGCTACGACATCTTCGCGAAGTTGAGCGGCAGTGCGCGGGGCATGATTCACGGGATGTTGCCGTCGGCGACTTTCTGCCCGAGAAAGGTCACGTCAAACGTCTTGAGGTTCGAAGGAACAGGAAAATAGAGCGAGACGGTTTTGGACTCCCAGATTTCGCCGTCGGTTTGCTCAATGGTTTCTGTCGTGTCGGCATCTAAAGTGCCATGTTGCCGCATGCCCATGCATACCGCGCGTCCGCCTCGGCCGAACGACATGCCGATCCAGGCGGGGCTCCAGCGAAACTCTTTGGCATCCAGTGTGTTTTGCTGCAACGGCGTGATCTGCACTGTCAGCTGCAGAATGCTTCCGCCCTGGTTGATGATCTGCCGTGGGCGGGCCTTGGCGTCGTACTGGTACTGATCTTCGATCGACTCCAGCATCTTGACCGCTCGCACGCGCACTTCGACGTGATCGTTCATGTCGAAGGGCTTGGGTGTTCCCGCCAGCTTGACCTGTGCAGTATGGGGAATCTTCGTGGGTTCAGCGCTTAGGTTGGTTTTGTCGTACTGCATCTGCGTCAGACGCAGCGTGAGTTCGGTTTTATCGCGGGGAGCGGTCACCCACAGGCGCAGCCAATGACCGATTGATTTTTCGGTTTTCCAGTTCTCAGGGCGATACATATACGGCGCGCCATAGTAACGCTCGATGACGCCGAACGACATCATGCTGCCGAGATGTTCGACCTTCTGGTCCCCGTCATACAAGCCAAGCGTCTCGTTGTCGAAGCTCATTTCTTCTGTGGCTTCGTCCCAACTGGGAGTGACGCGAAAGGTCACCAACCATAGGTCCGATCCTGCCGGCGGCGCGTACTTCTCGACCACGCCGGTCGGTTGGTCTTCGCTGGCGTGCAGCGTCGTAAATTCGCTGTAGGGAACGGCCGTGATTTCGTCAATCACAATGGTAGCGGCCGGTGACGAAGCGTGAGTCACGGCCAGCAAGGCGCTGGCTGCCAACCAACATTGCCAGACTCTGGAAGCGACCATGGAACTGTCCTCTGCGAAAAGAATTCTATACAGGATGATATCGTAAAGATCTTAAATAGCGATCCCGCGGGCGATTAGCATTCGCGACGCGGCGACTGGTTCTTGACGCTGAGGCAGAAACTGTCAATGTTGGCAGCCTGGTCGTCGGCCTGCTGCACGAAAGTCGGAAATGCCGCCTCGTATCGTCTTTGAACC
This sequence comes from Planctomycetota bacterium, assembly GCA_023417165.1. Taxonomy (GTDB): domain Bacteria; phylum Planctomycetota; class Planctomycetia; order Pirellulales; family Pirellulaceae; genus JAEZGD01. The sequence goes on along the minus strand of JAEZGD010000700.1, from coordinate 4,243 downwards.
GGTCTATTTGCAATTTCCACTGCCGCTGCAGATCTTTCTGACAGTGTGGTTCTTTTATGTGGGGGGCTGCATCGGCAGCTTCATGAATGTCGTCATCTTTCGCCTGCCGCGCGGGCGAAGTGTGGTTTCACCCCCGTCGCGCTGTCCGTATTGCAACTCGGATATTCGCTGGCACGACAACCTGCCTGTCGTCGGTTGGCTGATCCTTCGCGGGCGATGTCGTGATTGCCATGCACCGATCTCGGCGCGCTATCCGTTGGTCGAGCTACTCATGGGCTTGATCTTTATGACCTTGGCCGTCGAAGCCTTTGTGCCGCATGGACCGTGGTGGCTGACGAACATCGAGCCGCGCGAGATCCTGTCGACGCCATGGCCGACGCTTGCGCTGGCTTATGTTTTCTATGTGCTGCTGATTTGCACGCTGGTGTGTGCCGCCTTCATGACGTGGGATGGCGAGGTCGTTCCGAAGCGATTGTTTGTGCCAGCCCTGATCGTGGGGACCCTAATGCCGCTGTACTGGTCGCAAGTCCGTCCGTGGGAGCCGTTGCTGTTGGGGACCGGCTATTCGCGGCGGGAAGAAATCGAGCGCGCGCTAATCGTGGGATTCGACGGCGCGCTGCACGGCTTTGTCTTGGGCATGCTGTTCGACTTCCTGCGCAACTTGCGCGATGCGCGCGGTGAGTCATGCGGACGCATCACGCTGGCGCTCACGACGTGCGGCTGGATGCTTGGCAGCGGCATGGTGCTGGTCATCGCCGCAGTTGGCAGCCTGATCGCTTTGGTCTGGATCTTTGTCACCGGACTGAGTTGGCGCGGCGCACGCTCGGCGCCGCTGGTGGGTGTGACGACGACGACGACGCTGCTTATCTTGGCGGGGCGTTTGCTGACCGAACGTTGGCACTATGGCGAGCAGATGCTGCTAAGTTTATTGGTGGGTGTGGCGGTGGTGATGGGCGCGGCAGCGCTGTTGCGTTGGTTATCGCCACCGCCCGATCCGCTGGCTCCTTGGACCGAAGAACCTGCTTCGGATGTGATTTATCCATGATTAGCGACTACGACACGCCGGAATTGATCGCGCGGCGCAAAGCGATTCTGAGCTCCACTTCGTACCTGTTGGCCGAAGTCGATACGGCTTTTCTGCGCAGCGAGGACCTGCGGCCGGTGCGGTTTCAGTTAGAATTGCTCAAGCCCGAGATGCTGCAAGACCGCGAGAACATTCAATCGACGGTTGTCGTCTTTGGCAGTGCGCAGATTTATCCGCGTGAGGAAGCGCAGCGCCGCTTGACGGCGCTCGAGATTGAGCTGCGGCAACAACCCGACGACCCGCTGCTGCAACGCCGCGTCGCCAGGGCGAAGAGCCTGCTCGACAAAAGTCGCTATTACGACGCCGCACGCGAGTTCGCGCGGATTGTATCGTCGACTTGTCAGACCGAACGCCGGTGCGATTACGTCGTGGTGACGGGCGGCGGCCCTGGAATCATGGAAGCCGCTAATCGTGGCGCGTACGATGTCGGCGCGAAAAGCGTCGGCCTGAATATCACGTTGCCTGAGGAGCAAGCTCCGAATCCATTCATCACGCCCGAGTTGTGCTTTCAGTTTCGTTACTTTGCGATTCGCAAGATGCACTTCCTGCTGCGCGCCAAAGCGCTGGTCGTCTTTCCTGGTGGGTTCGGCACGCTCGACGAATTGTTTGAAGTGCTCACACTGCGTCAAACACGCCGCATGCAAGCGATTCCCGTCATTTTGTTTGGGCGTGAGTACTGGGACAAAATCGTCAACTTCCAGGCGCTCGCGGATGAAGGCGTGATCTCCGACGAGCATCTGTCGCTGATTACCTATGCCGAAACGCCGGAAGAAGCCTGGAACATCGTCGCCAACTTCCACGACCACGAAGGCCAGCCTCTTGGCTTGGCCTAACGTAGGATGAAGCCATGCTTCGTCCACTATGGGCCGACTTTAATACGAAGAGAAGAAGAGAATTCACCACGGAGACACGGAGGGGACGGAGAGGACAAAAGGCAAATAGAAGAGGAGAGGGAGAGAAAGATAATCGCCGCAGATGAACGCCAATACACGCAGATAGGTCAGCGAATTCATTGAATGATTTGGTTTGATCCGCGTGCATCTGCGTTATCCGCGGCTTCCTCTATTCTTCTCTTCTGTCTTCTCCGTGTCTCTGTGCCTCCGTGGTTCCCTCCTCGTTTTCCAAATGGATCTCGCCATGTCTTCTGTCTTTCACGATCTGCAGCCGGTGGCATTCATTACGGGTAGCGCTGCGCCGCGCGTGGGGCGCGCGGTGGCGGAAGCCTTTCATGCACGCGGGTATCGTATCGTGTTGCATGGTCATCGGCATGCGCAGCAAGCGGCCGAGTTAGCGGAGCAGTGGAGCGCAAAGGAGCCGCAGACAATCGCAGTCGCAGGCGATCTCAGTGACGAAGCGACAGTGCGGCGCATCTTTGACGAAATTGTCGCCGCCTTTGGACGGATCGATGTCTTGGTCAACAGCGCGGCGATCTGGGAGCCGAAGCCGTTGGAAGAGGTCACCGCGGCCGATGTGCGGCGCTATTTCGATATCAACACCGTCAGCACTTTCTTGTGTGCTCAGCAGGCTGGTTTGCAAATGGTTAACCAGCCGCGCGGCGGCGCGATTGTGAACATCGGCGATTGGGCTGTCGCCCGACCGTATCGAAATTACGCGGCGTATTTCCCTTCCAAAGGGGCGATTCCGACGCTCACCTGGACGCTAGCGGTGGAGTTGGCTGCTCGCAATCCACAGATTCGCGTCAATGCGGTGCTGCCGGGGCCAGTAATGCTACCTGCGGACTTGCCTTCTGAGGAGCGTGCAGCCGCTATCGCCGGTACGCTGGTCAAGCGCGAGGGGAACCCCCAGCACGTGGCGAGCGCCGTGGTTTTCCTGGCCGAACACGACTATATTACGGGCGTTTGCCTGCCAGTGGACGGCGGTCGCACGATCGCATCGGAAGCTTGATGCGATGTGAACTTTCGCCACGATTGGGCGCACTCATAACCAGCTTGTGTTCTAGCCATAGGGCGTCTTTCGCCAGATAAGGATTTTCCGATGTCACGCTACTGGTCGTTCGCGCGGTTCTCGGCAGTTGTGGTGGTGATGGGGGGGCTGGCGTGTGCGCTGCCGGCCATGGCTCAAGACAAGACCGACAAGCCCGTAGCTGAAGGGAAGAAGGACGAAGCTGCGCCCGATCGCTTTGCAGTGCCGGAAGAAGCCACGATCGAAGAGCTGGCGAACATCATCAAAGAATTGAAGACGTTTCGTCCTGCCTCCCGCGAAGAAGCGTTGGAATATCGCACACGCGGGATCGAGGCGCTCAAGACGGCCGCTGAGCGGATCGTGAAGCTCGACAAGGATAAGAAGTCGGAAGCTTATTCGTTGGCCAACGGCATTCTGCTTCAGCTTGATGCGCGCACGATTCGCACCGCCACTCCAGAAGCGCAAGCCGACTTCTTCCGCCGCGCTAAAGAACACATTGCCGCCAGCGAGTTGAACGCCGAAATGCTCAGCCTGGCGATGACCGTCGCCATGGGATTGGAATATGGCAATGCTCGCGACCTGGCCGCCAAAGCCTATGCCGAGTTCGGCGAACTGCTGAGCAAGAGCAAGGATGCGGACGTCGCCGAGCGTGCTCAGGCATTGATCGGCGCCGGCCGTCGCATGAACCTGGTCGGCAAGCCGCTGGAACTGACCGGCAAGACTCTCAAAGGCCAAGATTTCGATATCAAGAACCTGAAGGGCAAGGTGGTGCTGGTCGACTTCTGGGCGACCTGGTGCGGTCCTTGCCTGGCCGAGTACCCGAACATCCTGCAGAACTTCGAAGCCTATCACGACAAGGGGTTTGAAGTCGTCGGCGTCAGCCTCGACGCTGATCGGGCGGCGCTCGAAAAGTACGTCGAAGAGAAGGAAGTGCCCTGGACCACGCTGCATGACAAGGAGGCTGATGGCCGCCACCCTGCCGCCACCTACTATGGCATCCTCGGCATTCCGGCTGTGATCCTGGTCGACAAGGAAGGCAACGTCGTCTCCCTCAACGCCCGCGGCCCCGAACTCGGCAAGCTGCTCGCCGAGAAGCTCGGCCCAGTGGAGAAGAAGGAAGAAGCGAAGGAATAGCAGGTCGCTCGTAAGGTGTGGCGAGTCCGCGAGCCGCACCTAAAAAGAGAAAATTCCAAATCCCAAGCACCAAATTCCAAACAAATACGAATACCTAAACAT
>JAEZGD010000590.1 GCA_023417165.1 Planctomycetota bacterium | reverse complement strand
GCTATGGCGTGCTGATCGGCTACGACTATCTCGCGCTGCGCGAACTCGAAAAGTCGATTCCGCTGCCGCGCGTGGCGCTGGCCTCGTTCTGCGGCTTTGTGACCGGCTATAACTTCGGTGCGATGCTCGGCGGCACATCGGTGCGCTATCGCTTGTATTCCGCCTGGGGTCTCTCGACGGTCGATATTGTCCAATTGATGGCGCTGATTGCTGTCACGTTTTGGGTCGGCCTGGCGGCGCTGGGCGGAACGCTATTGACGTTCGATGCTCTGCCGCTGCCAACTTCACTGCACTTGCCGATTACGACGGCGCGCCCCGTTGGTTTACTGTTGCTTTCGAGCGCCGTGTTGCTGCTGGGCGCGAGCGTCGCGATTCGCAAGCCGCTAACGTGGCGCGGCTGGTCGCTCAAGCTACCGCCCTGGCGCATGCTGCTGGTGCAAATGGTGCTCGGTGCGGTGGACCTGACCATCGCCGCGCTTGTGCCCTTTGTCCTGTTGCCGGAGTCGATCTCGATCTCGTTCGAACACTTCCTGGCTGCTTACTTGCTTGGCGTCGCGATCTCACTCGTCTCGCATGTGCCCGGCGGGCTAGGCATCTTGGAGTTCGTCATGATCGCGGTGCTGCAACCGGCGCAACCAGCCGACTTGCTGGCGTCGCTGCTGGTGTTTCGCGCGATCTATTTTCTGCTGCCGCTGGGCGTCTGCGTGCTGTCGCTCGGACTCCACGAAGCGTTCGTGCATCGTCATCATGTGAAGCGCGCCGCCGATCTGTTCAGCCGCGTTGCCAAAGCCATCGCGCCACGTTTATTGGCGTGGTTGGCGATGCTGGCAGGCGCGATCCTGCTGTTTTCCGGCGCGACTCCTATCGAGACCGAACGCATTTCCTGGCTCAAGCATGCGGTGCCGATCAGCCTGATCGAAACTTCGCACTTCCTGGCGAGCCTGGTCGGCATGGCCTTGCTGATCATCGCGCAAGGCTTACGCCGTCGCTTGGATGCCGCCTACTGGATGATGATTGGTTTACTGGCCGTCGGCATCGTGCTTTCGATCCTGAAAGGCTTCGATTTCGAAGAAGCCGCGGTGCTGGCGATTATCTTGGTAGGTTTATTGCCGCTGCGCGAACACTTCTACCGGCGCGGCCGCTTGCTCGATCAGCCGCTGACGTCCGCCTGGCTGGGCGCGGTCGCCTTGATCGTGCTGTGCTCAATCGGACTGGGACTGTTCGCGTACAAGCGCGTCGAGTTTTCGAACGAGTTGTGGTGGCAGTTCTCGCTGCATGGCGATGCTTCGCGCTTCTTGCGGGCGTCGGTCGGCGTGCTTAGCCTGGGCGTGGTGACCGCGCTGGTCATGCTGCTGCGGCCGAGCGGGCCCAAGCCGCATCGCCCTACCGCCGCCGAACGCGAAGAAGCTGCCGTCGTAATCGCGCAATCGGCTGAAACATCAGCCCATCTGGCGCTGCTGGGCGATAAATCGTTGCTATTCAACGATGCGCGCAGCGGCTTTGTCATGTACGGCATCTCCGGACAAAGCTGGGTGGCGATGGGCGATCCCGTCGCGCCGCCGAGCGAGCGTGAAGAACTCGCCTGGCGGTTTCGCGAAGTGGTCGATCAGCATCAAGGTTGGCCCGTCTTCTACCAGGTGAATCAAGAGACACTGCCGATTTATCTCGACCTGGGCTTAAGCCTGCTGAAGCTCGGCGAAGAGGCCCGCGTGCCGCTGGCGAACTTCTCGCTGGAAGGTAAGCAGCGCAAGAGCCTGCGCATGACCTACAAGCACCTGGAGCGTGACGGCTTGGCCTTCGAAGTCTTGCCAGTCGAGCGCACCCCCGAGCTGCTGCCGCGCCTGAAAGCGATCTCTGACGCGTGGCTGACCGAGAAGCACACACGCGAGAAGCGCTTTTCGCTCGGCTTCTTCGACGAAGCCTATCTCGCCCGTTACCCCGTGGCGGTGATTCGCCGCGACGCCGAGATTTTGGCGTTTGCGAATGTGCTGTCCGGCGCCCAGCGTGAAGAGCTTTCGATCGACCTAATGCGGCATACCAGCGACGCGCCGCACGGTGTGATGGATCAACTGTTTACCGGCTTGATGCTGTGGGGTCACGAGCAAGGCTATGCGTGGTTCAACCTGGGCATGGCGCCGCTGTCAGGACTAGAGAATCGCCAACTAGCGCCGCTCTGGAATCGTGTCGGCGGTTTGCTGTTTCGCCATGGCGAGCACTTCTATAACTTCGAAGGCTTGCGCGCTTACAAAGACAAATTCGATCCGCATTGGCGGCCCAAATACCTGGCTTCGCCTGGCGGATGGATTTTGCCCGTCGTGCTCGCCAACGTCGCCACGCTAATCTCGGGCGGGGTGAAGGGCCTGGTAACCAAGTAGGTCGAAGCTATGCTTCGACCTGCTTTCTCCGCGCACGCTTGGATCAGGACGATGCACGGCACCGTCCACCACGCGACGCTACTCTGCCTTCTTCGCAGGTTCCTGGCGCTCGGGAATTTCATCACCCGGCTTCAGGCCGTGCTTCTTTAGCCATGCTTCGTAGGCTTCGGGTTGATAGCGGTCCGCCAGGCGGCGCACCCAGACCTCCGCCTTGCGCAGGTCGCCTTGGCCTTCGTAGCACTTGATGGCCGACATCATCGCCCAGGCGGCATACGATTCGGCCGCTTCCACTGCATACGGCTCCGCCTCTTTCCACTTCTGATCCTTCATAAAGTACTCGGCAATCTCAACGCGCGCCTGAGCATGTTCCAAACCGGTTTGCGGCGTCTTGAGGAAGCTCTCCAGCGTTGCCTTCCACTTATCCATCTCTCCCTTTTCTCGATGGATGTTGGCCAGCACGCGATAAGCCCGATACTCTTGCGACACTTCGGCCCAGCGCTGCGTCAGAACTTCTCTTTTCTTATCGTCAATGAAATGCTTGTTCGACAGAATGAACAAGATTTCGGGATGCCAACCAAGTTGCTCCTCATAGCGAGTCCATTCGGCGGCCGGCATCGACGAGGCATAGAACAAGTGCAGTGCGGGGCCGGCGGGGCTGTGCGGACTGACCTGCTCCAAGCGTTTTGCCACGGCGAGCGCTTCGTCGGTATTCGAAATCTTTCCCTCGGCCACCAGATCATAATACGAGAGATCCTGCCGCAGTCGTTGTCCATTGAACAAGCCACTCCAAAACCTGCGATCCAGGTGCTGCACCTGCGCGAATAATTTCGCCTGCACGTGCACCGGCAAGTCGTTGGTGGTCAGGTCTTCCAACGAGGAGATCTTCTTCCAGAACTCGTTAATGTTGCCTTCTAGCAACCGGACATACTCACGATGCGGATGATTGGCAATGCGCGGCTCCACCGCCGCGATAAAGTCATTCATCGGCACGCCCAAGTTGAAACGCATGACCATACCTTGGTGCCAGGCGTGGACGAAATGCGTTTCTTCGATCATCTGCGCTAAGGATCGCCAGGTGAACTCTTGCGAATCGCTTTCAGGCGCGCCAACGACGCGCAATTGGCGAATCAGTTCTACTTCGTCGAGGAGCTCATCCTCTTCCACTTGCAACTCATGCTCGATCAACTCGGGCAGGTCTTCGCACAAGGGCAATTGCGTGCGCAGTGCCGCTTGTAACAACGCCGGCGAGAGTTCGGCGATGCGGCGCAAATTGCCTAGCGTGCGGACGGAGAACATGCCATCGAGCACGCGGAAGCAGAACGGATTCTTTTGCAGCACCTCGCCGCCATAGGCCAGCGTGTACCGCATCGCAGTGGGATGCTCAAAGGTGAAGAACCGCAGCACGGCCGCCAGTTCGGCCTCGGGCTTATCGTCAAATGCACTCAGCGCCACGACATCGAAGCGGCAATATGCTTCCAGCACTTCGGTCCACGGTAGTGAGGGCGGATGATTGGCGGCCTTGAGATCGGCCAGCGCATGCTGATGAAAGCCGCACAAAGCCCAAGCATAAGCGCGGTTGGCCAGCGTACCTGGCCGCTTCTCCAGAGCTGTCGCAGCCCGTTCGGCATAGAGCAGCGCGCGCGCCTTGAGCGCTTTGTGCGCATGATTCCAATGGAACTCGGTCAACATACCCAGATTCGCATAGCCACGCGCAAGTGCGCCTTCCAATTGCGCGGAGGGCCCGTCCGCCTGAATCCGCACATGCAGCGCCCGCAATGCGGCGAACTGATTCAGAAAGTCCATCCTGGCCAATTGCGCTTCGATCTTGGCGGGCACCGGGGCTTTGCCGCGTGGGCGCGTTTCGCCTTCGTATCCCGCGGCGCGAAGCGACTTCGGCCAATCGGTGCGCGCCCAAGTTTCAATCTGCGCAAGCAGCGCCGGCTCGCTTTGTTCTTGATAGGCGATTTTGCCTTCCCATAGCGGCGGAGCTCCCGCCACGGCGTTGAGCCGGGTCAGTGTTGCGCGGACTTCATCCTCAGTGGTGATCGTCGTCAGTTGCAGCGCGCTCGGATTGGTCGACGCATCGTATTCGTCACATTCACCTAACACTTGATCGCGGGTCAGCAGTGACAGGTCTTCGCGCGCGGCTAGCAAGAGTCCCTGGCGACACAACTCGTGCGTAAACACCTCTTGGACAACCTGCTCGGATATGGGCTTCGAGAGCCACACTTGCGCCGTCGCGAGCGGCTTGCCGCCCGCTTCACGCGTGTGAAAGGTGAGCGTGCTGGTGAGCTTGATGGGGACACTCACAGTCGCAGACGGCCGCGCAGGCGGTTGCGGTGCCGGCGTTGGCGGCGGATTGTTAACAGTCGTTGGCGGCGCTGGCCGTGGCGGCGGATTGTTCGCGTGCCGCGGCGGATTGTTCGCGGACGGCAGCGGGGCCAGTCGCCGAACGCCACCGTTGCTAAAGTAAGAATAACCCACCACGGCGTCCGACTCGTCTTTTTCACGCGGCAGCCAGACTTCCTTCTTGCTCAATCGGCTTAACGTCTGATTGCCTGACAGATCAGGAATCTCATTTCCCGCTCCCTTGCTGAAATCCCACAGGACCGTCGTGTCCCTGCGGCAGTACAGCTTGGTGGGAATGAAGCCCCAGGCGATGTCATTCGATTTAGAGATCCGAAAGCTGCGAATTTCGAGCTGGCTCTCCTCGTCGCCGCTGGCGCTTGGGTCGCCGATGACCAAAACAGTCGGGGTGCGTTCTCTAGGCATGGAATGCATCCGATGCTCGACCTTACCAATGACTTGCCCATCCAGCAGCACCGAACTCGAGAACCCCGGATTGCCAGTGATCGAGAAACGATGCCACTTTCCGTCCGGCGCAGGGAGCACAAACGAGTCGGTTACCTCCTTCAGGGACGCGTCCAGATACGTCAATTGCAGACGCGTTTCCGTCTTGTCCGGAATCGCCTTGATTGAGAATGCGCCGGGAAATTGTTCGCCAGCTTGCGAGGTTCCGAGCCATTGCATGCCCTTGGCGCCAACCTTCCAGCGACACCACATCTCGATGGCAATATTGAGATTGAGCGCTGCCAGGCGATTGTCTTTCGGCGAATGAACATCCACGTATTCGCCTGGCTTGAGTCGCACGATCTGCGATCCGTCGGAAGCAACAGGAGCTTCGCTTGGCAGTTCAATCCATTTGCCGTCATGAACGACGCCATGATGGCCCTTACCGGAGAGGTCTTTGACTTGGCCTTCCTGCGGCTTGGAGAAGTCGAGCAGCGCCAACGTATGCCGATCCGATTCCAGGGTCAGCGCCGGCTCGAAATCTTGCGTATAGCGTGCAATGGACGAAAACCTTACGACTCGATAGTCGCGTTCCCAGATCCCGGCAGGATGGTCGAGTAGCTTGCCATTTTGGTCGAGGTCCATCGTGTCCCCCAGGATCGATCGCCCCGCGGGAATCTCCTGGGGAAGCGCACCGATGGTCGCACCCTTCCCCTTGCGGCCGTTGAAATACATCGTCACTTGCTTGCCATCGCTGCAAGCCGCCAGATGGTTCCAAACATAGGTCGCCAGATATGACCCATCCGCTTCGGTATGACCGGGACCAACCTGGCAATAGGCGATCGACTTGCCGGGGTATTGGAGCCACCCCAGGTTCCAGGGGAAATATTGGCCTTTCGGCGGAGGAGGCGTGCCATACTCAAACATTTTGGTCCGAGAGACCTCGGGATGCGTCCTCACCCACATTTCGATCGTAAACGGCTTGGTAGGATCGATGAGCTTCTCGCCATCCTTCAACTCGACGTAGCCGACGTCTGTCAGCCGTAGCGCATGCCCTGTAAAGTTCACAGGTTCGGCCGCAACTGCCGACCCGCCCAGCATGGCGAGCAATAGAAATGCGGCGCAATATCGTGCGTTACTTCGCTTGAATTCGTACATGAAAGCCGCTCGGTTCCAGAGAAAACACCGCCAACTCCACGGGAATTTCCCATCATAGTCCGCATTAAAAAGGACGTCCAACAATCGGTGAGGTCTAACGAACCTCGGGCATGCACAGGCCCGCGATCGTCATCCCATGTCTAAAACTAAAACGCTTCAGGCGCACAGCATGAAGTGCTTTGGGGTCGATCTGATGCCGCATTCAAGCGATGCGCGCTGAGCGTGACAGGCGAATGGCTTGTCGGCCTGATGTTGATGACGAAGTCGCCGCTCCGTCGTTTCGTAGCGTGATGCTACTCTGGCTTCTTCGGCGGCTCTTTACGTTCGGGAATTTCATCGCCTGGCTTGAGGCCGTGCTTTTTTAACCACGCTTCGTAAGACTCGGGACGATAACGCTGGGCGATGCGGCGCACCCAGACTTCCGCACTCTTTAAGTCGCCTTGCCCTTCACAAACTTTTACGGCGGTCCACATGGCCCACTCGGCATACGATTCGGCAGCCTCTAAAGCATACGGCTCTGCCTCTTTCCACTTCTGATCCTTCATGAAGTACTCGGCGATTTGCACACGCACTTGCGAGTGCTCCAGGCCCGTTTCCGGAGTTTTTAAGAAGCTCTCCAGCGTCGCCTTCCACTGTTCGAGATCTCCTTCGCGGCGATAGTGGTTGGCCAGATAGACATAAGCGCGATGCTCTTGCGAGACCTCGACCCAACGCTTGATCAATGCCAGATGCTTGACTTTATCCTGCTGCCTCGACACCAGTTGGGCGAGGACCGAGGGATTCCAGCCGAACTTCTCTTCAAATTGATCACGCACTGCCGGCGTGGTTCGCCCCGCCTCCAGCAAGAAATTCGGTCCCGCCGGGCTATGAGGGCTGACCTCGACCAAACGCTTGCCCAGCTCAGGATCCGCTTCGGAATCCGACAGGTTATAGAGCGTCACCCAATCGAAATACGAACGGTCCATCGTCGGCTTGGGTTCGCGAATCAATTTCGCTCGCCTAGGATCCCGATGACTATGCGGAATGTTAAGCACCTTCGCCTGGGCATGCGCTGGTAGTTCGTTGGTGCGCAGGTCGCCGAGCATGGCGAGGATTCTGGCGGCTTCCTCATGGGATCCTCCCAGGACCTCGATATAGGCGCGATGCGGGTGCTTCTCAAAGCGCGGCTTCATGCTTTCCAAGTATTCGCCGACGGGCAGCCCGAGGCTAAATCGCACCACTGCCGCCAGGTTCCACACATGCACAAAATGCGTTTCCTCGAGCATTTGCGCGAGCGAGCGCCAAGTGAACTCGTCGTAGTCGGTCATGGGGGCGCCGGCCAGGCGCAACTGGCGGATCAGTTCCACCTCGTCCACCGTCTCTTCAGGAGTTACATCTAGAATCTGCTGCACAGACTCCGGCAAGGTGGTCCATTGCGGCAACTGGGTGCGGATCGCGGCTTGCAACAGGAACGGCGACACTTCCGAGATGCGCCGCAAGTTGCCGAGCGTATGCACCGCAAACATGCCATCGAGGGCGCGGAAGCAGAATGGATTTTTCTGCATCAGCGCGCCACCATACGCCAGCGTGTGACGCATTGACGTCGGGTTCTCGAAGGTGAAGTAGCGCAAGAGCGTCGCCAATTCGGCATCGTCCGTCTCTTCGAACTCGCCCAGCTTTTCGACATCAAACAGGCAATACGCTTCTAAAACTTTCGTCCAGGGGAGCGACTTTGGATGCTCGGCCGCTTTCAAGTCGGCTAGCGCGTGCTGATGAAAGCCGCACAGCGTCCAGGCGTAAGCGCGATTGGCCAACGTGCCAGGACGCTGAAGCGTTACCGCCGCGCGCTGTGCATAGAGCAGGCCGCGCGCCTTGTGGGTTTTGTGCACATGATTCCAATGAAACTCGGTGAGCATGCCCAAATTGGCGTAGCCGCGGGCGAGAGCTCCTTCGAGTTGCGGCGAAGGTGCTGCGGTGCGCATCAAGGCATGCAGGGCTCGCACCGCCGCAAACTGATGGAGGAAGTCCATCTTGGCGAGTTGTTCGTCGATCTCTCTGGGGACCGTGGTCTTGCCACGTTCACGTGCTTCGCCGGGATAGCCAGCTTTGCGTAGCACCTCGGGCCACTCGCTGCGCGCCCAGGCTTCGATTTGCGCCAGCAGCGCGGGTTCGCCTTGCAGTGGATAGGCGACCGTTCCTTCCCACAGCGGTTCATCCGGGGCCGAAGTTTTCGTGATTTTGACCCGCATTTCCTCGTCGGTCGCGGCGGTCACCAGTTCCAGCGTCGTCGGCTCCATCGCCGGGCGATGTTCGTCACACTCGCCCAGGACCTGATCACGCGTGGCGAGCGACAGTTCCTCGCGCGCGGCCAACAGCAATCCCTGCCGACACAGCTCATGCGTGAACCTGTCCTGGCGAACTTGATCCGCTCGCGGCGCCGACAGCCACGCCTGGGCGATGGCCAGCGGCTTGCCGCCGACTTCGTGCTGATGCAGCGACAATGTGCTGGTGAGTTTGGCCGTGACGCGGTCGAGGCGTTCTTGCCGCTCACGAATGACGAGCTCGTCGAACAAACTTTTGCCGCCGGTCACGCGCGCGACTTCCGCTTCATTCGTCCGCGCCCGCCATGTGCCAGACAC
>JAEZGD010000388.1 GCA_023417165.1 Planctomycetota bacterium | reverse complement strand
ACCGAACAATTACAGCATGTCACCGTGGCCGACGCGCTCGCCCATCCCACTTGGGATATGGGACGAAAGATCACGATCGACTCGGCGACCATGATGAACAAGGCGCTCGAGATCATCGAAGCGCGGTGGTTATTCGATCTGCCGGCCGAGAAGATCGACGTCGTGGTGCATCCGCAATCGGTGGTGCATTCGATGGTTGAATATGTCGATGGTTCGGTGGTTGCCCAGCTGAGCCCGCCCGATATGAAGCTGCCGATTCAATACGCACTTTCCTACCCCGAGCGGTGGTCGGGCCCGGCCGCGCGGATGGATTTTACGCAAACGCAGCGATTGGACTTTATACCGCCCGATTTCGAACGCTTCCCTGCGCTACAATTGGGGTTTGAAGTCGCGCGCGTCGGCGGAACCGCGGGCGCAGTCGTCAACGCCGCCAACGAAGCGGCAGTGGCGGCGTTCCTGGACGGACAATTGAAATTCACGGAGATCGTTCCGGCATGCCGGGCGGTGCTCGAACAGCATCCTTTCGATCCGCAGCCTACGCTCGAGCAACTACTGAAGCTCGACCATTGGGCGCGGCAGGAGATAACGCGGTGGACTTGTGCTTGATCGCGCTGACCTCAGCAGAACTTACCGCTTGGATCAATTGGGCGTCGGCCATTGGCATGGTCGCGCTCGGTCTGGGCTTTGTCATCTTTGTGCATGAACTCGGCCACTTCCTCGCCGCCAAAGCTTGCGGTGTGAAGGCTGAGAAGTTCTATGTCGGCTTTGATATCCCCATGCCCAAGGTCCTGGGCTGGCAAATCCCCAGCACGTTCGCCAAGTTTCAATGGGGCGAAACCGAGTACGGCATCGGCATCTTGCCGCTAGGCGGATACGTGAAAATGCTGGGCCAGGACGACGACCCGCGCAAGTACAAAGACGAGCAAGCCCGTGCCAAGGGCGAAAGCGATGCCGCCGCGGCGATGGCCCCTGTCGAACCGATTCCCGACAAGCCAGCCTTCGATCCTCGTAGCTATCAAGCCAAAAGCGTCCCGCAACGCATGCTCATCATCTCGGCCGGCGTGATCATGAATCTGATCTTCGCGGTCATCATGGGCGCGGCCGCGTACAGCATGGGTGTTCCTTATACGCCGACCATTGTTGGCTATGCGCCCGCAGGTAGCCCGGCCTGGACCAGCGATATTCGCCCTGGCGATCAAATTGTGCGGATTGGCGCTAGCGGACAGGAAAGCCAGTCGCTCCGCTTTCAGCACGACCTGACGCCGAAGATCCTGCTCAGCAATGGCGACGAAATCGCCTTGGGCATCCAGCGAGGCGACGAACGGGTGGAAGTGAAGGTCCGTGGCCGCAAGGTGCCCGACCAAAACTTGTATCTGCTGGGAGTCAGCCCCAGCGCCAGCACCACGGTCTCGCGCGCTCTGGATGGCGCGGTGCTGCAAGGTGCGCCCAAAGCCGAGGACTTGCCGCAGCCTGGCGATCGCATCGTGGCGATTAATGGCGAGCAACTCCCGCAAAACGATCTCGCGTTCGCCCATTTGCAGCAAGCCTTGGCCAGCCATCCTGGCGAGACGCTGACGTTGACGGTCGAACGCCCGCAACCTGCGAAAGAAGGCAGCACCACCGGCGAAACATTGATTCGGGAGGTCAAGCTGCCGCCGCAATCGTGGCGTTCACTCGGCCTGACGATGGGGCTAGGACCTGTCGCTGCGGTGCGCGCAGGATCGCCGGCCGATCGCACTGGCATCGAACCCGGTGATCAAATCGTTTCGATCAATGGCGAACCGATTGGCGATCCTCTCACGTTGTCGCAGCGTGTACTCAAACTTGTCGGTCAGAAGAACGTCCCCATCGAAGTGTTGCGCACTGCGGCGGACAAGAAAAAGAGCGAAAAGCGCGAACTCAAGATCGATCCGCAAGCGCCGCTGTTTATGAACGCCGGCGCGACGGGCATTGGCGGCGATATGATCGGTATTGAGCCGCTGGGCATTGCAGCGCCGGTCGATTTCAAAGTCTTGGAAGTCAGCGACGCCGCGGCCAAGGCCGGTCTGAAGGCTGGTGACGAAGTTGTCGGCGTGCAATTTATTCTCGATGCCAAGGCCGAGTCCTCGCTAAAGCTGAAAGATCCAGACAAGACGATCACGCTTGACCAAGAGCGGCAAAACTGGGTGTGGGCCAGCGCCGCCTTGCAAGAGATGCCGGCCGGCACCAAGGTGGAAGTCACCTTCCGCCGCGATGGCAAAGAACATGTTGTCACGCTGACGCCGGAAGTGCTCGACAATGCGTTCTTCGAATCGCGCGGCTTGGCGCTGCGTGAAATGACCAAGACCCGCACTGCCGAGACCTTTGGCGAAGCTTGGGCCTTGGGCTTCCGCGAAACCAAAGACAAGCTGGGCGAGGTGGCTAACGTACTGCGCGGCTTGCTCACCGGACGCGTTTCGCCGAAGAATCTCGGTAGCCCGATCATGATTGCCCAAGTGGCCTACAGCGAAGCCTCGCACGGGTGGGGCCGCTTGTTGATCTTCCTGACCTTTTTGAGTGCGAACTTGGCGCTGGTGAACTTCCTGCCCATTCCGGTGCTCGATGGCGGTCACATGGTGTTCCTGGCGGCGGAGGCGATTCGCGGCAAGCCGGTCGACGAACATGTGCAGTATTACGCGCTGCTTGTCGGTGGCGCCATGCTGCTGGGCTTGATGGTGTTTGTCTTCAGCAACGACATCATGCGTCTGCTTTCGTAATCCACCATTGGCAACGGACCACTCGCCTTGGTGCGGCTGGCAGCTCAGCCGCACTCTACGCTTGATCGCCATGACTGAACAAACTCAACCGCACGCGGACGAAATCGAGATCGATCTGAAGCAGCCCGGCGTCGCCGCGGTGTGGGCTTGGCTATGGCCCGGCGCGGGGCACATCTATCAGGGGCGCTATGCCAAAGGCATCCTCTATATGGTGTGTATCCTGGGCACATGGTTCTTTGGCCTGGGCATGGGCAGCGGTCGCGTGGTGTATGCATCGCTGGAGCGAAATGACGTGCGCTGGCACTATTTTCTGCAGCTAGGCGTGGGCTTGCCTGCGCTGCCGGCCATCGTTCAGGCGGTGCGGGCCAACAACAACGAGGGACCGATCTTCTTTGACATTATGACTCCGCCTGGCGAGGTCGATCCCGAGAACTATGACACTCTGGCGAAGTGGCATGGCGACAGCGGCATGTTCTTTGAACTCGGCACGCTTTATACGGTTGTGGCGGGCCTGCTGAACGTGCTGGTGATTTACGATGCGTACGCCGGACCGGTCATTGCGCAGCCAGAAGAAGGCAAGGGAAAGAAACGCGGCCCTCCCGACGACAGCGGACAGAAGAACTAGGTCGTCGACTTCGCT
>JAEZGD010000383.1 GCA_023417165.1 Planctomycetota bacterium | reverse complement strand
TCTATGTACAGCCCAACGTCTGGAAGAAAGACGAGTTCGGCGTTGAAGTCTCGCTCTCGACCCAGGGCATCGATCCGCAGAATGTGCAACTTGAACTGATTGAGCAGAAGGTCAACGACAGCGATGGCTCGCTCGGTCCCGAGAAAATCGTCCAGCGTCAGGACCTGCTGCTAGACAGCACGCGCATGACCAAAACGCTGAAGACGTCGCAGACCGAATCGGGCAAGTGGGTCTATTCGGCGCGCGTTGTCCCCTTCGATGACGAATCGAATGCCGACGACAATCGCGCGAGCGCCTCACCCACGACGGTGCGCGACAAGGAGCACTTGAAGGTGCTGCTGGTCGCTGGCGCGCCGACATGGGAATACCGCCTGGTGCAAAAGCTGCTGGCGCGGGATGAGACGATTGAACTGTCGTGCTGGCTGCAAACGCTTGACGCTGATCGCGCTCAGGATGGCGATCCCGAGGCTCGCATCAAAGAACTGCCGCGGCAACTTACGGCGACGCGCGACATCCCTGGTCTCAATGACTATGGCGTGGTGTTGCTGTTCGATCCCGATCCGAAGGAATTCGACCAGGAGTGGATCGACACGCTCAAGAAGTACATCAGCGAGCACTCTGGCGGCGTATTGTATATGGCCGGTCCGAAGTTCACCGGCGCGTTCCTTTACAATCCGCGCACGCGCGATTTGCGCGCCGTTTTGCCGGTGCGGTTTGGGGATGTGGGCGCGGTCGAAGTCATGACGCTCATGTCGGTCAACAATCGTGCCTATCCGCTGCGCGTGGTCGCCGCCAATTCTGATCACGACATGCTACGGTTCTATGACGATCGGCAGCAAAGCCAACAACGTTGGGAAAGCCTGCCTGGCATTTTCTGGAGCTTCCCGTCGACGGGCCCCAAGCCCACCGCGCAGGTGCTCCTGGAACACAGCGACACGACGCTACGCACCAGCGATGGGGCTAGACCGCTCTTGGTAACGGGCCGCTACGGTGCAGGCAATACCGCCTACATCGGCTTCAACGGCACGTGGCGTTGGCGGCAAATGGGCCGCGAAGCCGAGTTCTTCGACCAGTTCTGGGTCAAGACCGTGCGTTACCTGGCCGACGCGCGTTCCAGCAAGGGGCGGCGTTATGGCTCGCTCGAAACCGACAAAGATCGCTATGAAGTTGGCGATAAGGTTGCCATCACCGCCCGGCTGCGCGACGCTTCTTACGCACCGCTGCAGGCCGAGCAAGTCGAAGCGACCTTGCGCACCGAAGACGGCGCGCCGATTTCGGTGATCCTCAAGCCGGTTATGGGCCAGGACGGAACCTACGAAGGTTTCACCGCCGCCCGGCGTACCGGCGTGCACGCACTGAGTGTCGATATTCCGTCCTCGCAAGGCGTGAAGCCGACCGTCGACGAGAAGAACTTTTCGGTCGAGCTGCCACGTGTCGAGATGAACCAGCAATGGCTCGACAAGCCGCGTTTGATCGAACTGGCCAGCGCAACCGGTGGCCAATACTTTGAGCTGAACGAACTGGAAAAGCTGGCTGCGGCCGTGCCTGACCAGACCGAAACGATCGTCGAGCGCGGGCCGCCCACGTCGCTGTGGGATCTGCGGATGTGGAACGCGTTGTCGATTCGCCAGCTTTTGCTGGGGCTTTTGGTCGGCTTGCTCTCGGTGGAATGGGCCTTGCGCAAGGCGTTTAAGTTGTTGTAGTGCGTGGACAGAGTCTGCTGACGGTTCCCAAATTCATGCGATTTATGGCAAGTTGCCGCTTGCCCCACTGATATGGCCAACGCCCTGACACAGTACGAAATTCCAACTACTATCGCCCAGCGGCTTAGTGCGCTGCGCAGTCGCATCATGCTGTGGTTCGTGATCGATGGCGTGGGCCGCGTCCTGCTGGCAGCGCTGGCGATCTTTGCGGTCGACCTGCTGCTCGATTGGACGTTTCGACTCGATCGTTCGCTGCGCGGCGTGATGTGGATTTTGATGGCCGGCGTCATCCTGCTGGTGATGTGGCGGCGGCTGCTCGCTCCACTCTCGAGCCAGATCGGCGACGACGCGCTGCTCTTGGAAGTGGAACGCAAGCACAAAGACCTCGGCGAAAGCGTGATCAGCGCCGCTCAGTTCGCGCGCATTTCCGATCTCGATCGCCTGGGCGTGTCGCGGTCAATGGTCGATGCCACGATCGAACACGGCGTGCGCCAGGCGGATCGCATCGACTTCAGCGACGTGCTCAATAGCAAACGCTTTGGCTTGAATGTGTTCCTGCTGCTGCTGGGCCTTGGGCTGACGCTCGCGCTGGGCGCAGGCGTGGCCATGGGGGGGCCGCTCAGTATTTGGTTCAATCGCAACATTTTGCTGGGGGACGCGCGCTGGCCGCAGGATACCTACCTGGAAATCGTCGGTGCTGAAGATGGCATCGTCACACTTCCTCGCGGCGAAAACTGGACGCAACTGGTGCGCGTCGTGGACGACAGCCAAGTGCCCGATGCGGTGTTCGTCGACTTTTTCCCGTCGCGGGGCCGCCCTTCGCAATCGATGAAGAAGCTGCCCAATGGCGACTTTGAAGTCGTCTTCACCAACGTGATCGAAGAGTTTCAGTTCCGCGCCCGCGGCGGCGATGCCGCGACCGATCCGGTGCAAGTCCGGCTCGTGGAACCGCCTGCGGTCAAGGAGCTTTCGCTGGAGGTGACGCCGCCGCAATATGCCGGCAGCAACACCGAAACCTTGCCGCCCGGCAAAGGACCCTACTATGTCTTGAAGGGCAGCCGCCTGGCGGTCGCAGGCAAGGCAAACAAGCCGCTCTCGAAGGTGGAACTCGTGATCGAACGCCCCGCCCAAGGCGCCGATCTTGCGGAGCCGGTGCGCGTGCCGCTGACGCTTTCGACGGACGATACCTTCAGCGGCGTTGTCACCGCCGAACAGCTCGAACCAGGCAAGTATCTGATCGAACTGACCGATGCTGGCGGGCTGACGAGCAAGCGTCCGACGTCGTTTGCGCTGGCGCTTAAGACCGATCGTCCGCCCCGTTTCGCAGCCGCGCGCTTGGTGGGCGTGAGCGGTATGGTCGTCCCACAAGCTCGCGTCCCTTATGCGGCGAAGGTGCTCGACGATTTCGCGGTGACCAAGCTTGCGCTGGGCTATCGTTGGCGAGGTGAAAGCAGCGATGCTGGCGATAGCGGTTCGACCGAGCCAGGTACGCTGGCGGGCGTGTTGCCTGCGCCGGGCGTCGATGTTGAAGACGCATTTGATCTGCAAAAGCTGAACTTGCAGCCAGGCTCGTCGATCACGCTGTTCCTGGAAGCGACCGACAACGACAACATCTCGGGTCCGAATGTCGGCAAATCGCCGGACTTCTTGTTGCGAGTCGTGACCGAAGAGCAGTTGCGGACCGACCTGCTGCGGCGCGAGAAAGAACAGCGTCAGGAATTCGAACGCCTGCTGAAGAACCAAGAGGATCTGATTGTCGATGTCGCGGCGCTGGCCGCTGGCGTCGGCGATGCGGCCGACTTCACCGACGAGCAGCGCCTGACGCTCATGCAGTTGCAGAAGCGTCAGAATCTGGTCGCGACCAACAGCGCTGGTGTCGCCAATGTGCTCGACGCCATTACCGCTGAGGTCATTAACAATCGACTGGAAGAAGCCGGCGGCAAGCTCGAAAGCCGGCTGCGCGAAAAGATCATCGCGCCGATGCGCAAGATCGCCACTTCCGACGTCGATCGCGCACTTTTGGCACTCGAACGCGCTCGCCGCGTTGCACAAAACCCCAGCGAGCGGGCGCAAGCTTTGCAACAAGCCCAGGCGGCTCAAGAGCAGATCGTCGTCACCATGAAAGACATTCTCGCCAACATGGCCAAGGCGGAAGGCTATCAGGAAGCGATCAACTTGCTTTACGAGTTGGAAAAAGCGCAGAAAGAAGTCCTCGACAAAACCGAACAAGAAAAGAAAGATCGTATCAAACGCATATTGGGTGGCGAGAAAGACGGAAATGCCGCCGCCCCGAGCGGCGATGCCCCGGCGACGCCGGCCCCCTCGGCCGCGCCGCCCGAGCCCGCAAAACCGGCGTCAGAATCGCCGCAGCCCTAACGAATGTCACGACTTAGGTCGATTTCGCTCGACTTTGGTCGCCAGGATATTCCACAATACAAAAACCCTACAAAAGTAGCCCTCGCCGCATGAACGAACCGACCACCTGCGGCGACTAATACAACACACTTACTGCTGGCGGCTCATGGTCGAATTGCCAGCGGCGACACAGCCAGTGACGGAGCCCGACCCGATGACGCATTCCAAGCAATCTGGTTATTTCAGTCTCGCCTGGATGGCCGTGACGGCGCTTGCGCTGGTGGCCGCTGTACCGCAGGTCCATGGTGACGAAACGGCTGGCGAAGCCGAAAAGGTCACCCCGCTTGGCGTGCGGCAACAGCACGTAGAACGGATGATGGAAGATCTCGGCAAGAAGTTCGAAAGCCTGGCGGCCGGGCTGCAAAAGACGGAACCCGAACGCGCCGAGAAGATTCTCAAAGCGCTCAACGAATCGAAGTCGCTTGGCGTGCAGGCCCGCATGGGGGCGATCACGAAGTTGCTAAACGATCAGCAGCTCGATCCCGCGGCCGGCGAGCAAAAGAAGATCCTCGACGACGTCCGCAAGCTGCTCGAACTACTGCTGGACGACGGCAGCGCCGACAAGCTCGAAGAATACGATCGCCTGGCAAAGTGGAAGGAAGACCTGGAGAACATCATCAAGGACGAAAAGCAGCAAGAGAAAGAAAGCGACAAGTTTGCCAACAAGGACGACTCGCTCGACAAACTGGCCAAGCAGATCGCCGGCGTCAAGAAACTGATCGAGCAGCAAGAAGAGGTCATCAACAAGACCGGCGAGGCGCGTGCCAAGGGTGCGCAAGCCCTCGGTCCTGTCGCCGATGCCCAGCGCGGCGTTCGCAAAGAAACCGAGAAACTCGCCGGCGACATCGACGGCCAACCCGCCAAGCCCGGTGATGGTTCTGGCAAGGAAGGTGGCGAAGCCGGCAAAGAAGGCTCAGGTAAAGAAGGCTCAGGTAAAGAAGGCGGCGAGGCTGGCAAGGAAGGTGCCGCTGGTGGCGAACAAGGTAGCGAAGGCGGCGCGGAATCCGGTAAAGAAGCCAGCCAACCGCAAAGCCCCAGCGCTCAGGCACTGCAAAAGGCGGCGCAGCATCAACAACGCGCTGAAAACCACTTGCAGGAAGGCAAAGGCAAAGCCGCCGAAACCGAAGAGAAGCAAGCGCTCGAAGACCTGAAAAACGCACTCAAGAAGCTCGAAAACGAGCAAGATCGTATCGCCAAGTTGCCGCCGGAAGCCTTCGAAGAAATGGCCGGTAAGCAAGACGATACCGCCAACAAGACCGCCAAGCTCGGCGACGAAATGAAGAAAGGTTCGCAAGGCGGCGAAGGGGGCGAGGGAGGTGAAGGCGGAGAG
>JAEZGD010000315.1 GCA_023417165.1 Planctomycetota bacterium | reverse complement strand
CTTCATAGACGGTAAGCACGTGATCGCGCAGCTCGTCGAGCGCCTGCTGGCGGTCGGGGCCCGGCGGCCAAGCGCGGGCCAGTTCTTCAAGAAAGCGTTCGATGGCAGCGGGCGTCATGTTCGGGCGGATGTGCCATCCGTCTCCTGAACCGCAGAGAAGCTCCAGCCCAACCTCATTGTGATCGCTACGCGGGTTCCGGCGGCGCCTTCAATACTCCGGCCAAAAGCCGCGTCATCGATTCGACAAAACTTTGAAACTGCCGGGCGTCGCTCATCAATCTCTGACGCCCCGCGGCGGTCAGGGTATACCACTTGCGCGGCCGCCCCGTCGATTCGTCCCAATAGCTGCGCACCAGCTTCTTGGCTTCTAAGCGATGCAGTAGCGGATACAACGTTCCCGCCGATAGCTTCGCCTGGCCATTCGTCGCGTCACGCACATGTTTTTGAATTAAGTAACCGTATTTCGCAGCGTCGGCCAGCGCCGAGAGCACCAACACATCGAGGCTGCCGCGCACCAGTTCTTTCTGAAAACGTTCCGACATGGCATCCTCGCACGAAAGATCCGGCGACCCGCCGCATGTATCGCCAGCCGATATATAGCACGGCGACACATTCAGAGTCAACGTTTTTTGCCAAGAATTTTCGATGGCAGGAAGGCATGAGGAAGAAGCGGGCGGGACGCCCGCGCTCCTAGATTTTCAGCCCGCGGAGGACGGCCCACAACTCTTTCTGCCAGGGCGAGTCAGCGACAGAGAAACCGGCGGCGCGCAAGTAGTCGAGTTGCACGTCAACCGTTTCGTGGCAGTCGTCGCCGCTTTTCTTAGGCGCGCCGAAGTTGGTGATGTTCTTCTCGCGCCAGTAGTCGAGAATCTCGTCCATCTCTACCGGAATCTGCCGCGAGTCTTGCTTCGCCCGCATGTGCGCGGACCAACCTTCCAGCAGCGACTTATATTCGTCGTCGCTCTTCGGGCAAATTTCATCGCCGTTTAGTAACACGCCACCGCTCGACAGCGCCGCATAGCAGCGTTGATAAAGCTGCTGCTTCTCGGACGGATCGAGATGATGAATCGCCGACATGCTCACAATCGCGCTCGGCGCGTCTGGCAAATGTGCCGTCCAGTCGTCCTGCAATCGCGCCTGCATGGTTTGACCTCGCCCGCCGAACGGTGCGAGTCGCTGCTCAGCCAACGCCAGAAACGCTTCCGACTGATCCATGACGGTCGCCTGGGCGTTGGGAAAGCGTTCAAGGAACAGCGCCGCCAAACGCCCCGAACCACCGCCTGCATCAACCAGCAAGAAGGATGCATCCGCATGTTGCGGCAACAGCGAGAGCACCACTTGCTGAAGCTCGCTGTAGTGCGGGTGAATATGAACACCCGCAGCGTCATAGCCGGCCGCAAACTGCGATTGATTCCAGCGATAGGTCGCCATTGTTCTCAACCAGGACGTTTACTTCACGACAAAGTTCACGAGCTTGCCAGGCACGACGATCTCTTTCACGATCGTCTTACCCGTCAGCAGCTCGGCAATGCGCTGGTCGGCTTTGGCGGCAGCGACGAGCGCCGCCTGATCGCTTTCGGCAGGCACGGTGATCTTCGCGCGCACTTTGCCCAGGACTTGCACGGGAATCTCGATGCTATCGGCCTTGGTCAGATTCGGATCAAACACAGGCCAGTTTTCGTAAGCGAGCGTCTGCTGGTGTCCCAGAATTTGCCACAGTTCTTCCGCCATGTGCGGCGCAAACGGCGACAACAGCAGCAAGAACTGCTCCAGCACGACGCGCGGGCGAACGGTTTCCTTGGTGAAGAAGTTGACGCACTCCATCATCTTGGCGATGGCCGTGTTGAAGGCCATACGTTCCAGATCGCGCGTGACGCCTTCGATCGTGCGGTGCAGCATGCGGTTCTGTTCGTCGGTCGGGTCGACCGCTTGCACCGCCGCCAGCACGACCACCTCGTCCGCCTTGTCGTCCACCACCAATCGCCAGGCGCGATCGAGGAAGTTGCGCACGCCGCTGATGCTTTGCGTGCTCCAGGGCTTCACTTCTTCGAGCGGGCCCATAAACATCTCGTACAGCCGCAACGAATCCGCGCCAAACTGGGCGACGATGTCGTTGGGATTGACCACGTTGCCGCGGGCCTTCGACATCTTGTGTGCACGGCTATCGACGCGAATCGATGTATCGGCTTTCAGTACGAAAGCTTCGCCTTGCTTTTCGACATCGTCGCTAGCGAGCTTGACCGCTTTGACCGGCGTGGTCGTTCCCTTCAAAACCGAACCGCCTTCATCGGCGTCGACCACCTTCTGGGCCGAGACCCAAGTTCCTTCGGCCGTTTGATAGCCGGTGAACTCGACCTCGCCGAGGATCATGCCTTGGTTGACCAGCTTTTGGAACGGCTCCGCGGTGCTGACGTGTCCGCGATCGAACAGCACCTTGTGCCAGAAGCGCGAGTACAACAGGTGCAAGACCGCGTGTTCCGCGCCGCCGACATACAAGTCGATCGGCATCCAGGCCTTTTCCTTTTCGCGATCGACGAAGGCGTTGTTATTCTGCGGATCGATGAAGCGCAAGTAGTACCAGCACGAACCGGCCCATTGCGGCATCGTGTTGGTTTCGCGGCGATAACGCTTGCCGTCAATCACAGGATACAGCCACGACTCGGGCGCTTTGCCCAACGGCGGTTCCGGCTTGCCAATCGGCTTGTAGTCGTCCAAGTGCGGTAGATCGACAGGCAAGTCTTTGGCATCGACCGCGCGCAAACGTCCCGTCGGTTGGCCCTGGGCGTCGAGTTCGTGCAGGATCGGAAACGGTTCGCCCCAGAAGCGCTGGCGGCTAAACAGCCAGTCGCGCAGCTTGTAGTTAACGGCTTCGCGCCCGACACCGGATTGCTCTAAATCGGCGGTGATGCGCTCTTTGAATTCCTTCGTCGGCAGGCCGTTGTAGGCTCCGGAGTTAATTGCCACGCCGTATTCGGCAAAGCAGGTTTGCCCGGCAAGGACGGCTTCGCGATCGGCGTCCTTGGCATTGCCGGGATCGACGACGGCGACGACCGGGATCTGAAACTGTTGGGCAAAGGCGAAGTCGCGTTCGTCGTGCGCCGGCACCGCCATGATCGCGCCGGTG
>JAEZGD010000309.1 GCA_023417165.1 Planctomycetota bacterium | reverse complement strand
CCGGTAGGCTATCGACAATTTTCGCGACAGGTCCGTTGTAAGCGACTTGTTCGACACGCGTGTCGATGGCATCCATCTTTGTGCCGATACCAGTAATCGGCACAATGGTCTCGGCACTCGCGGAAGCACAAACGACCAAGACCAGCAGCGCCCCAGGCAGCAGCCGCATGATAACGCGAGAAATCGTTGGTGTGGTATTTCGTGGCAGCTTCAAAGGATCGGCTCCATGGTTTGAGGTGTGGGATTGCCGGATAAATTGCTTGTGGCAAGGATGGGCTTCGCGCGCGGCGCTACGTCGCTGCGTGCCGGAGCCCATGTTCTCACGGCGATCGCCATTCTCATCGTGCCGATATTACGAAGGACTGCTGTTGTCGTATGACTTGCTAGTTCTGACTCGGTGGCTCCACACGAGCGTTTTGTGGTTGCACGGAACTCTTCGAATCGTTTGGCTGAGTTGAAGTCGTAACTTTACTCGTGCCGCGAGCCGCACTTACCTGCTTGCGCAGTTCGAGCGATGGTTGATGAAGGGGAGCCAGCCGTAGCGCTTCGCTGAGCGCAGCGTCCGCATCGGCAAATTTTTTCTGAGCTAGAAGCGAACGTCCCAAGGCGAAGTGTGCGCCGACCTGGTGCGGAGCAAGCTGAACCAGTCGACGAAATGCGGCTTCTGCCTCTGCCGGCTTTTGCTGTTCTAACAGGGCCCAGCCGAGCAAATCACATGCGTCAGCGTGCTTGGGGTCAAGACGGACTGCCTCCTGCAACGCCTCTTCCGCTAAGACAAACTTCTTCTGCTGCAGCAACGCTTTGCCTAGGCCGAAGTATCCACTAACTAGCTTCGGACTCAGTCGTATTTGCTCTCGAAACGCGGCTTCTGCTTCGGCCGGATTCCCTTGCTCGATATAGACCCAGCCGAGTGTTCCATGCGTCGCAGTCCTCGTTGGATCGAGCCGCAGGGCCTCGCGCAGCGACTGCTCTGCCTCGGTGAATTCTTTCAGCTCCAGGAGAGCCTTGCCCAAGGCATAGTGCGCGCCAGCATCCGTAGGCAACGCGCGGGTTCGAACGCGCAGCGAGGCCGCTGCCTCGGCGAATCTTCGCTGATTTAACAGCCCCCAGCCTAATGTGTTGTGCGCCAGGTCATCATTCGGGTTCAGGTGGATGGCTTGTTGCAGTGGGCCGATAGCCTCGGCAAACCTCTTTTGCTCGTGTAACACTAGGCCCAAACCACGTTGCGCTGAGGCCAACTCTGGCATCAGTCGAGTTGCCTCGCAGAACGCCGCTTCAGCCTCGGCGAGCTTTTTGTTTGCCCGTAGCACCGATCCAAGCATTTCGTGCGTCCGGGGCAGCTGAGGATCGAGACGCACCGCGGTGCGAAGCTGCTCCTCTGCTTCATCCAAGCGATTCTGCTCGAGTAACGCTTTGCCGAGTCCATAGGGTCCTAGCGCGTATTTTGGTGACACGCGCATCAACTCGCGAAACTCATTTTCGGCTTCACTGAATTTTTGCTGATACAGCAGCGACCAGCCGAGCACGTCTCGCGGAACACTCGCTTTCGGCTGAAGGCGTACTGCTTCGCGGAGGGCGGGTTCGGCGGCGGCAAACTGGCCCTGCAGAGTCAGCGATTTGCCAAGTCCAAAATTGGCGTCGGCTGAGTCGGGTACGTGCTTCAACGCCGCTCGAAACTCCAACTCGGCCTCGTCGTACTGCTGCTTCGTGATAAGCACCCAGCCACGCGCACAGCATGTCGCTGCAGCTTGCATCTGCTCGCGTTTTGCCGCTGCCTGTTCGCCGGCGCGCCGTAATGCGACTTGCTTTTCGTCGCACTGCCCGGTTGCATGCTCATTTTGAGCGCGCAGTGGTGCGGGCAGCCCCTGGGTAAAATGCCCGACAATTGCCAGCCGAAATCCCTGCCCGCAATCGTGCGGATCAGCATCGGCCCGGTAGTTGCGCTTCGTGACACGGCTATTTGCCGCCGGCTGATACCAGGGCAGTCCGCGAATCACCTTGCCGTTGTGCGTGGAAAGTTGCCATGGATTGACGAGGGGCCGCGGCCCCTTGTTGCCCGCCGCATAATTGTCAAAGGTCCATTCAAAGGCGTTGCCGAGCATGTCGTAAAGGCCGAAGGCATTGGGCAATTTACTGCCAACCGGCTGAGCAAACGTCACACCTGACTCTTTCGTCCAGGCAACCGACTCAAGGGCTACAGGCTCATCGCCCCCCCCGTAAATGGCTGTCGATCCCGCGCGGCAAGCAAATTCCCATTGGGCTTCGGTGGGGATCGCATAACGTACCCACTCTTTATCGTAGAGCCACTCGCTGAACGCCTTGGCATCGTTCCAACTGATGTGTACGACCGGTTGATCGTCGGCCAGGGGCCAACCCTCTGCTGGCGACTTCCACAGATGGCTGACGTGACGCTGCCACTTGCCCTGATACAAGGCGTAGCCTCCCAGGCCCGACTTCTCACCGTCGGTCTGATAGCCAGTCTCTTCGACGAATTTGCGAAACTGACCAACGGTCACTTCACACTCGGCTAGATAGTAGGGCTGAGTGAGAAAGACGCTGACGTCATGCTCTTCCTCCATAGCGCGCTTGGCACTTGCGGAATCGACGGCGCCTGGGATGGTCGGTGACAACTTTGTGAGTTGCTCTGCTGACATCCCCATGTGGAACAGGCCGGGAGGAATTAAACGGAATTTCATTCCGAGCGAATTCTCTATCGCCACCGGCATACCCAAGTGATCGGCCCACGCCTGCTGCAGGTCGACAGCTTCTTTGGCTGAAAATGGCACCACCGCTAGTGGCGGCTGCGTGGGCGCGGGAGTGCTGATTGCTGCAGTCGACACAGCAGGCAGAAGTTTCGCGAAATACGGATGCTGCGCGATCCACTCCGGTCCCGCGCCCGGCGCATGTGCAAGCACGTACTTCCACTCGGCCGCTGCTTCGATCTTCTGACCACACGCTTCGTACAGCCGCGCCGACAGAATACCGACAATCAGCTTGTCATCGGCTGCGTTAAAGGCCGCTGCATGTTCCTGCTTCGCCAGTTCTGTCTCGCCAATCAGCCAGTAGCCGCGGGCTTGGACAAGGTGCTGAAAAGGATCGTCGGCCACGGTCTCTGCCCCGCGGAAAGCACGAATCGCTTCGGCACGAAGTGTTTGTGTGTGTACTAGCTCCCACCAAGACTTACTGTTACCCCATTGCAACTCGACAGGCAGCGTCAGAGTTTCAGAAGTCACTGTCCTTACGAGAGCGTCGCGGTATATCCGCTCGGCTTCGTCGAAATGCTTCCGTGCGACTTTTTCATCCCCATGTAAATGCGCGAGTGCACACAGGTAACGTGTAGCGCTGCCACCGAGGCTGACGCTTGGCTTTTCACGGTCCAGCGTCGCGGCGGCATCGGCATGGCGACCGGCTCGATACTGGATCAGTGCGGCCACATGCGCGAACCATGGGGCACCCGGCTCTAGTTCGCGCGCCTTCAGCGCGTATCGCACCGGCTCGTCGAGCTTCAAGCCGGCATCGTCCGCCTGGCCCACGATCCAGGCAAGATGCGCCAATTCCCACGCCACCTTCGAGTCGGCCAGCGGCTGCATCTTATCGAAGACTGCCCGGCAGTATCGGCGATAGTTTTCGGGCGAGTTGGCGAGCAGCGCTGTGAATCGCGTGTCCCACAGTATTTCGGTCGAGCGGCGGTAACGTGCGTTGCGTACCGCATGCTCGGAGGCCAGCGTCCAGAGGCCGACCTGTCCGTAATGATCACAAATATTCCGCTCCATTTCGCCGCAGGATGCCAGCAACTGCGCATTGTTGGCGTTAGCCGACGAGAGCACTTCGATGGCAGACAGCGTCTCTTGCCATAATCGATGGGCGTCCGATGGTCGCTCGTTATCCCAGTAGAGCTTGCCCAGTGAGTACTGAATGGCCAGGGGATCAAGTTGTGCCTGCAGTCCATCGTTGTCGCGCAACTGTTGGTGGATAGCAAGTGCGTCTTTGAGCGACTTTTCTGCCTCTTCGAACTGCTTCAACTCCGATTGGATAACACCGATCGAGTGCAGCACGTTCGCCTTGAGTCTGCGGTGGGCAGCACTTCCCGATTCATTCGCGAACTTGCCGAGTTGCTCAGCAACTTTCTGCTGGCCGGCCAGGGCGTCGGCATCGCGGGGCGACTTTCCGGTAGAGACCTGGCGGGCGGCAGCCAACGCATCCACGACACCGACCAGCGCCTGGAACTCTTCGCGCTCGCGGAGCGAATCCAGTGTTCGGTGGTTGCGCAGCGTGAGCGCATCGGCCCAACCCGCATCGACAGCCTGCTTGAGCATCTGCAGTGCGAGCATTGCGTGCCGCTCTCGTTCGTCCGCGGCCTCAGCATCTTCCTGTTCCGCTTCATTGGCTCTCTCGGGAGGTGTCGCCAACGCCGCATAGATGGTCGCCAATTCGAAGATCTCGGTGGGCTGTTTCTTCGGAAGTTGGGCAAGTACTTCGCGGGCGTCGCGGCGCGCGCGGTTGGCTTCGGGCGTCAGCCCCATCTGCTCTTGCTGCTCGGCCAACTCGAGCAAGGCCTTGTAGAACCCGCCGCGCAAGTAGGTGACGGCCGGGTTCTGAAACACTAACCTCCGCCAGGTGGTGGCCTGCCGCTCGAATGCCGCCAGCGCTGCCGCTCCGTTGCCACGGCCGCGCTCGGTCAGGCCAATATTACGATTGGAGGTTGCTAGCCAGCGTCCCCATAGGATGGAATGCGGCGCTAAGCGGCAAGCCTTTTCATTGTACTCGACTGCTTGCTGATACATTCGCAGCCGCTCAATAGCTTGAGCGGGGCTGTTCAAGAGCACGCCAATATTATTGAGCGTGCTACCAAGTTCCGCATTGTAGCCGGCGTCGTCAGGATGTTGCTGGACGAGTTGCTCACGGAGTGCGAAAGCTTGCTGATGGTGTTGCAACGCTACTGCATAGTTCTTGACCGCTGTCGCGTTAACCGCCAGCGCGTTATAGGTATCGGCCAATGTGCGGCGCACCGCAGTTGCGTCAGGATCGTCTTGCAGAAGTTGCCGACAAAGCGCGACGGAGTCGTCATGTTGACCTGCGGCGAGATACGCCTGCGCAAGAATGGCCAGGGTATCTCCGGTAGCAATTCCCGCCTCACGCTGCGCTTCGAGCATGCGAATGGCTTCTTTATTGGCAGCCGCCGACGCGTTGATGTTACCCAATTCCTGATGGATGCGCCCCAGCCGATGGTGCGCCAAAGCTACCTCTACCTGCAGTGTCAGTTCGTCGCTTTGCTCCCGCGTAAATTCGCCATAGAACCGTAATGCCGCCGCCAGCAATTGTTGCCGTAGCGGTTGCAAGCCAGGGACAGAAAGGAGCTCTTCGTCGGTAACGCGGCTGAGGTACTCATCCACAGCGCGGCGCGCCCTGGCTGCGCTAGCGCTCGCCCGGTCACGCTGTCGCTGGGCAATGGTCGCTTGCCGCTCAGCCTCTTTGCGCAATCCTTGCTCCCGAACGCGAGACGCCTCAGCCTTTGACTCCGCTTTGATTGTCGATTGCAGCGCAGCTTCTTTCTCATTGGCAAGATTCGCATTCCGTACCGCCAAGGCGTGAAATCGACGAGCCGCCAGGCTTGAAGCAACCGCCGCAGCGACCAGTACCAGCAGCCCGGCCGCCGCCACTGCCACCATTCCCCTATTTCGCCGGGCGAACTTTTGCAAGCGATAGCCGGCTGAGGGCGGGCAGGCCTGAACGGGTTCATCGTAAAGGTAACGCTGGACGTCCAGCGCGAATCCGTTCGCCGTCTCGTAGCGGCGGCTACGGTCCTTTTCGAGCGCCTTCATGACGATCCAGTCGAGTTCG
>JAEZGD010000283.1 GCA_023417165.1 Planctomycetota bacterium | reverse complement strand
GGTGTAGGTGATGTTGGGCGTTGAGTCGAGCGCCGGATGCCGCCGGGCGTAGAACTTCCAGCCCCACGGTATCAGCAGATAGGCGATGACGAGGTACGTCCCCACGACGAAGAGCAGGCCCCACAACATAAGCCGCCACCGAGGCCGCGCAGGGCGGCCAGCAGGTTCCGATTCTGAGGATGCTGTAGTCATCCTCTTGTTGTACGCGGACGCCCCGGCACTTTACTAGCCCGACGCGCCAGTGAGCGAAGAGCTAGGAAAGAACCCAATGGCCGCCGTAGGGGCCGCGCGAGTCTCGTGCTCGACAAGGACTCGCGGCGACAATTGGGCGCGGGCATACCTCTTCCCTTGCTGGCGCTGCGGGCTAGTAAGCAAAGACGACTTAAAACACGCCGCCGCCGAGGCCGCCGCCGAAGCCGCCTTGGATGCTGTTGTCGTAGACGCCTTGCAGTTCCTTCTTGCGTTCAAGTTGGATCGACTCGTTGGAGCCTCGCAAATCATCCAATAGCGCATCTTTGCCACTCCTGGGCGCCGGCTTTTCCGCGGGCGCGGGGGCCGGCAGATCCGGAGCCGCAGGGGGCGGACCCAGATCGCGCTGACCGCGATAAAACGCATAGCGACCGTTGTCCGCCTGGGCGATGACCATGGCGACGCCTTGAATGCCGTCGGCGATATGAATGCCGCGCAGATCGGTTTCGCCGCTGACAAAGTCGCTATTGCGGTTGCCGATCGTCTTCACATGCACGCCGGGTACGTAGCGATCGGTCGTGACATCGCGGACCGTCGTGCGCACCCGCCCGGCGGTGACTTCTTCCTGAATCTCGAGCACCAGCGGCGAGACCACCACCATGCCGCTGGCGTGCAAGTTCTCGCCACGCGCGACGACCAGGTAAGCTCCTTCCTGCTTCAGCGGCAGGTTGAGCTGCGCCGTCTTCTCGCGGAAGTCTTGCCCGTTGCCAAGCTTGATCGTCTCGGTATGTGAAGGCTGGATGCCGGCAAGGTTGATCTGTGTGATCTCGGCCAGGCTGCGGCGCAGCAGGCTGAATTTCATCAGGTCGATGCGATAGACCGTGATGTCGACTGCGGCGACGTTGCGATACTTCAACTCCAGCGGCGCGGCCTCGCCAGGCTTTTGCGTGGTGACTTCCGGCAACTGAATCGACTTGCGCGTGAAGAATTCAATCGCTTCGCGCGCGTCTTCGAAGCGTTCGTTGACCTGCGTGTAATAGGCGATGGCTTTCTCGGCCTCGCCCAGGCTGTGATGAATCTGGCCGAGGATATAGATCGCACGCCACTTGTTGGGGCTTTCGACCTTGCGACCGGTGGCTTCGTCGGTGCGCGTGGCATTGGCGACTTTCTCGCACATGGCGAGCGCCTGTTCGTGCTCGCCGCGGGCGTAGTGCGAGAAGCCGATGATGTACCAGAAGCTGTCGAGGAAGTTGCTGGTGGGATAACGCACTGCGAACCGCGTCGCGCGCTCGATCGCCTGCTCGTAGAGTTCCATATCGAGCAGCGTGTTGGCCAGCGAGAACGAAGCCTCGTCGGCCGCTGGGTCATCGGGATGCTCGGTCAAAAAGCGATCAAGCCGCTGACGCGCCTGCTGAATCAGGTCGATGCGCGTGACATGCTTCTCACGCAGTTTGGTATCGCCGGCTGCTTGAGGAGCATAGGCATAAATGGTTTGCGCGAGTGCGTAGCTGGCCGCGGCGACGTAGGGTTCGGTCGGATACTCGGCCAGCAGTTTCGACATCACATCGACACTGCGGAGGAACTCGCCTTGTTCTTGCAGGAAGCCGGCGACGCGGCTTTCACGCAGGAAGCTGGCTTCGATCACCGCGCGGAAGACAAGGTAACTGCGTTCGTATTCGCCCACCTTGTGATAGGCTTCGCCCGCTTGCATGAACTTGTCGAACGAGAGTTCCACATCGGGGAACTTCTCGATGATGATCTCGAAATACTTGACCACCTCGGCGGGCTTGTTCTGCGCGAGGTTGACATCCAGCAGCATCCGCACGGTTTCTTTGTAGTAGTCGCCGCCGAGATTCCACTGGGTGTACAGTTCGTGCAAGTAAGGCGCGGCCTGCGCGAGTTGCCCGGCGTTAAAGTGCATTTGGCCGAGCTCGAACAGTTCGCGCGGCGTCAGGCGATACTTGTCAGGCGAAGCGGCACCGAGCGCCAGAATCGTCAGATCTTTCGGCTGGCTAACTGCCATCTGGTCGGGGCGATAGGCGTTGCGCACGATGGTCGGCGTCGTGCGATACTCGCCCGGCAAGTAGCCGTGCAGATCGTAGCGGATCGTGCCGACATCACGCCGCGCGCCGATGTAGAACGTGATTTCGCCGGCGCCGATTTCATAGCGTTCGAACGTGCCGGAGATGGAGTTTTCGATCACCGCAGTACCGGCCGGAATCGGCTCGGTCACAACGAGGTATTCGAGTTCGTGATCGGCGGTTTGCACCGTCAGGCCTGGCCGCGAGAGACGCAGTTCGACCTGGCCGCGCTTGGCGACGGGAAGTTGATGCAGATCGTTGCGGAATGTTTGTACCGAACCGGCGATCACATCGAAGCCGCGCGGAACACTGCGGCCGAACAGTTCCCGCGGCGCAGGCGAGTAGAATCGCTCGACTTTCCACGCTGGCGTAGTGCTGACGAGCTTGTCGCTCGGCACGAAACCGCCCCACACGCACTGGTACGTGTAACGCCCGCGTCCGTTCAGTTCGAAGCGGACAGTCTGCTCGGGCTTTTCAAGCTTGAGCAGTTTCGTATCGATATCGATGGTTTGCGTCCGCGTTTGCGGCGTGATCTCCACCTCTTTGGCTAACAGATCGTTGACGTAAATGGTGAGCTTGTACCGTTCGCTGGCGAACTTGGTACGCGCGAACCACTTGCCGAGCGCGAGCATGGCGGGGCCGGTGGCCTTGTCAGGCGACCAGCGATGGCCGACGCGATGCGCCAGCAGCCAATCGATTTGCGTCGCGAGCTTGGCATCGGTGGGCGAAAGCTGTTCGAGTGCGAGCGCCACAAGCGCCCGCAGTTCGGCCGGCGATTGATTCCAAGCCAGCTTACCGGGCGTGGTTTCGGGCGCATCGAGATTGCGCTTGTCGAGCAGCGCGAGCACCTCGGCCGCGGTTTGCTTGCGATCCATGGCCAGGAACGTTAGCGACAAGTGGGCGATCGCGGCCGACGAGAGGCTTTGGCGATTGCGATAAAGCTGGTTCACCAGCGTCACATCGGGCCGACCGGCGACCGTAAGCGCGTGCAGCAGCACAGCGCGGGTCTCGTAGTCGGTGGCCGCCGCGGCGGTGATTTGGTTTTGCAGGAACGTCACCGCTTTCGCGTGTTCGTCGCCGACGCGATAACCGGCTTGCTTGGCCAGGCTGAGCGCCCAGACCACCCGCGCGGTCGTGTAGACATGGCCTACCTCGGCCTTGCCGCCCCACGCCCAGCCGCCGTCCTCGCACTGCGAAGCAACCAGCAGGCTGATGGTGCTGCGGATGCGCGCGTCGATTTCAGCCGCTTGCGGATGGCCTGCTTCGCGCGATTTGCCAACAAGCGCTTGTAATGCCAAAGCCGCCATCAAATCGCTTGCAGCGGTATCGGCGCTGGCCGCCAGTTGAGCGCTCGTCAGTTGGCACCACGTCGGCGGCGCGAACAGCGAATCGAGCAGACTTTGCTCGACATTGGGTCCCAGCAGCACTTGCAGCCGCGGCGATTGCAGCTTCATGCCAGGGGGCGAACCGACCGATACGGTGGCGTCGCCTTGGGCGGAACCGCCGCGAATGCTATAGACCGGCACGCCGTTAGGATGCACCCATGCGGTGCGCGCGAGCGTGTCGGTTTGCTCGCCAGCGGTAATGGTCAGTTCGAACTCGGCCTGAGCCGTGGGCCCATCGGGCTGCGGCGAGTCGTCTGTGAGCTTGATCTCTTGGGCAAAGTTGACATCGATGATGCCGGGCTTTTCGATCTTGAGCGTTTGGGTTTGCGTGGTGCTCTTGGCGCCGAGCGTGGTCTTCAGCGTGACGGTAATCTCGCCTTTGTCGAGCTTCTCGTTGTGCACGCTGACGCCAATTTGGGCTTTGTCACCCGAGGTGAACGCCAGCGGCAGTTTCAGCTCGCCAAACAACTCTTTCTTCGTGGCGAACTGCGTTTCGGCTTCGCCAGCCAGCGTTTCGACTGTGATGCCGCGGGCTTGCAGCGTCCAGGCGGTCGAACGCTCGGGCAGCGTCAGCGTGAGCTTCGCGATGCCCTTGTCGTCGGTGACGATCGCCGGATTCCAATAGCCGGTTTCGTGTAGCATTTGCGCCGGCAACAGCACTGCGCCTTCTTGCTTGAGGTCGATGACGAATCGTGCGAGCTGGTCTTCGGTTAAACGACGGCCAAGCTGCGTTTGCAGGTTGAGCGTGGTCGAACTGCCATCGGTGAGCAGCACGCGCACATCGCCCAGGTTATTGGCATGCAGTTGGCGAATCATCTCGCCGTTGGCATTCTGATCGTGCGCCGAAAAGTTGTAATAGCTCAGGTCATTCCATGTCGCTTTGTCTTTGCTGAAGTACTGCCGCGCCTCGCCACGGATTCCCAGTTGCAGTTCTGATTGCCGCTTTTCGTCAGCGCCGGCTTGCTTCTCGGCATCTGCGATAACGCCGAACGGATCGCCGAGGAATCCACGGTCCTTTCGACGAAACTGGCCGCGACCACCAAGGCCACCGCCGCCCATGCTGCCATACTCCGCTTCTAAGAGAGCCGCTCCCTCGGGCGGATAGGGAGTATTGAAGGACTCGGCCGTTAGATCCTCTGCCATCGCCGCGAGTGGCGCTGGCGTTGGCGTTGGGATATCCATTAGTGCGTCGAAATCGGCGTTGGCGACCTGCGCCAATGCCAGACGCCGCTTTTCTTCTTCGGCGGCAATTTGCAGGCGATCGGCTTCGGCCAGCAGTTGGGGATTGATGGGGCGTGTCGTGGGATGGTACGCAAACGTCACACTGCTGGTGGTGCGCATGGCCGCTTGCCGCGGCGCGTCGCGGAAGAAGTCGCTGATCGCGGCGATCTGCCACGGAAAACGCTCCAGCAGCGATTGCTCGATCAGCGCCAGGCTCAGTTCGGCCGCCAGCGGCTTGCCTTGCGGATCGGTCGTTTCGAGCGTGACTTCCAGGTCCTCGCCAGGCAGCGGCGGGCCTTCTTTGCCGCCAGCGCGCTTGTACGTGAGCTTGACACGCAGGTCACGCTCGACGGCGAACGGACTGGCGGCCTCATGAAAACGCCGGACCACGGGCAAATTGCCGTCGGCATCGGGCTTCGCTTGGGGATCGGGGCGCGCGTCGGTCATTACCGCGACGGCCAGTTCAAAGGTCGGCGCCAGGTGCGCGGCCAGCGGCAGATCGAGCTTGTTGGCGCCCCGTTTGAGCTGCACCAACTTGTAGTCGAGGATCTTTGCACCTTGCAGCGTCACTAGCGCGAGCGCCGGTTCATCGCGCCAATGCAGCACCACGCCAGCGGTGTCGCCGACGCGGAACGTATGCTGATCGGCGAGGATGCGCAGCCGCGTCGCGTCTTGATCGTCCGAGATGGTGACGGTGGCGTCGTGAGAAATCGTGTTATGAAAGCGATCGACGCCGCTGACGCGCAGCACATACGTGCCGCCATCGTCGAGTCGCAGCGTGTGACGCACTTTGCCGGTCTTGGCGTCGGTTGTCAGTTCGTGCTTTTGGACTTCGACCTCGCCGGTGCGACCATCGACCTGTGTTTGCCGCAGAACTTGCAACGACAGCTTCTGCGCGAGCGGCTTTTGCTCGGCATCCTTGGCCGAGAGCGTCACCTCAAAGGTCTCGCCAGCCAGGTACAGCGGGCGAACTGTGGTGGCATCGAGCGAGAAGCCTTGCGTCGCGACGAAGAACGTACGCGCGGTCGACAGGTTGCGCTCCGGCAGTTCCACAATCAGCGCCAGCGGCTGCGCTTCGCGAAACTCGCGGGTTGGCAGTTTAAAGCTGACTTCGCCTTGGTCGTTGGTGGTGGCTGTTTCGATCCGGCCATCGCCCAGACGATAACGCAGCTCTTTGCCAGCCAGCGGCGCGCCATAGTAATACGACGCGCGAATCTTGCCGCTAATCTCTTCGCCGCGGTAGAAGATCGCGCGGTCGGTAACTACTTCCAGGCGGACAGGTTCGAGCTGGTATTCGTGCACGATGAACGTGCCGGCGTAGTTCTCGTGGTCCTGATCGTGCACCACAATGCGATATTCGCCTTGCGGCATGCCGACCGGCAAGGTAAAGCGATCGTGAAAGCTGCCAAACGCCGAGAGTGTGACTTCGGTGTCGTGCACCAGGCGATTGCGAACGTCGAAGACTTCGCAGCGATACTTCTTGCCCACGGCGACGGTATAGCGGTCGCCATCAACCTTGCGCAGCACGCCGCGTACATGCACCATCTGCCCTGCCCTGTAAGCAGGACGATCGGTGTAGATATAGCCGGTATTGGTCAGGCCGGTGCTGACGCCGACGCCGCTGAGACTTACCTGGTTCGATGCCGTATGCTGGTCGCTGATGGCAAACACACGCACATCTTCGCTGGCCGCCAGCTCTTGATAGCTCTTGTGAAAGACGCCGTCGTCGCCGGTTTTCTCTTCGGCAAAGACCTGGTTGCCGTTCGAGATTAGCACACGTGCGCCGCCCCACGGCTTACCGGTTTTCAGATTCTGGGCAAAGACGAACACTTCATCGCGCGAGCTTTTGACGACGATATCCAGATCGCTCTTGAGCACCAGCGTCGTTG
>JAEZGD010000269.1 GCA_023417165.1 Planctomycetota bacterium | reverse complement strand
ACCTTGTTTACCTGGGTGTTCGCGGCGATTGGAACGTACATCTTGTTGAAGATCTTGGACGTGACGATGGGACTGCGCGTGACTGAAGAGCAAGAAGCGCAAGGGCTCGATATCACGCAGCATGGCGAAGAAGGCTACATCTTTGTGTGATCGACTCGCCTGACATTTTCCATCTAATCACGAAGAAGACATACCATGAAAAAGATCGAAGCGATTGTTCGCAATAACATGCTGGAGCGAATCAAAGACGAACTCGTCAAGCGCGGTCACGCCGGCATGACGGTCACCGAGGTGCGCGGCTTCGGCCGTCAGCGCGGCCAGACCGAAATGTATCGGGGAGCCGAGTACAAGATCGACTTTGTTCCCAAGGTGCTGATCACGATCGTTACCTCGGACGACGACGCCAAGGTGGTCGCTGATGTCATCATCAAGACCGCACAGACCGGCAAGGTCGGCGATGGCAAGATCTTCATCAGCACGCTAGATGAAGTGATTCGCATTCGCACCGCCGAGACCGGTCAAGCGGCCGTGTAACGTCCCGCGGATTGTTGAAGCAAGAGATCATGTCTCCGCCGGCGGCGCAAAACCCCGGCGGAGCGTGTTCTCAGTAATCGTGCGTGGTAGCACGAATTGCAGCAAGTAGTCGGAACCGCCTGCTTTGCTGCCAATGCCTGACATTTTGAAACCACCGAACGGTTGTCGTCCGACAATGGCTCCGGTAATCGAACGATTGAGATACAAGTTGCCGGCGAGCAACTCGCGTCGCGCGCGATCGAGATTCGCCGGGCTACGCGAGAAGATGCCGGCGGTGAGTGCATAGTCGGTGTTGTTGGCAATCGCGATGGCCTCGGTCAGATCGTTGACTCGCATGATCGCCAGCACTGGGCCAAAGATTTCTTCCTGACAGATGCGGCACGATTCGGTGGCGTCGACAAAGACGTGCGGGCCGACGAAGTAGCCTTGCTGCGCCAATGGGCCCACATCCACGGCCAGCGCTTCGCGCGCTTCCTGCTTGCCAATGGCGATGTATTCCAAAATCTTCGCCCTCGCTGCTTCGTCGATCACAGGACCAACGTCGGTGGCGGGATCTTCGGCCAAGCCGACTTTCAAGGTGCGCACCATCTCGACCAGGCGTTTCATAAACGCGTCATAGACATTGCCGACCACGATCGCGCGGCTGCATGCGGAGCACTTCTGGCCTTGGAAGCCAAACGCGCTTTTCACCACGCCTTGCACGGCTTCATCGAGATCGGCGTCGGCATCGACGATGATGGCGTTCTTGCCGCCCATCTCGGCGATGACACGTTTGACATGCGAAATGCCAGAGGCCGAGACTTCCGCCGCGCGGCGATTGATGGCCAAGCCAACTTGCCGCGAACCGGTGAATGCGATGATCGCCACATCAGGATGATCGACCATCGCCGCGCCGACGACTTCGCCACGGCCTGGCACGAAGTTCAGTACACCGCTCGGCAGGCCCGCTTCGAGCGCCATGTTCATGAGCAGCGCGCCGACGATCGACGTCTGTTCTGCCGGCTTCATCACGACGGTGTTACCCACCGCCAGCGCTGCCGCCGTCATGCCAGTTAAGATTGCGAGCGGGAAGTTCCACGGCGCGATCACGGCTGTGACACCGCGCGGCAGGTACTCGAAACGATTCTCTTCGCCAGGCACATCCGCGCCGCGCGGCTGTTCGAGCTCGATCGCCCCGGCGGCGTAGTACTCGAGGAAGTCGATCGCTTCGTCGACGTCGGCCGTTGCTTCTCGCCAGGTTTTGCCAGCTTCAAAGACTTCCCAAGCGGCGACTTCGAATAAGCGATTGCGCAGCAGTTGCGCCATGCGCCGCAAACGCTGCGCACGCTCTTGAGCGCCGAGGCCCCACCACGCTGGTAACGCGGCTTTTGCAGCCGCTACCGCCTGCTGCGCGTGCGTGGTATCGCCAAAGCAGACGGTGCCAACGGTTTGGGAAACGTCGGAGGGATTGCGTGAGGCGACGCGCTCGGCGGTTTCGATGCGCTCGCCAGCAATCAGCAGCGGATATGTCGCGCCAAACTGGCCGCGCACGGCGCGCAGCGCGATCTGCATTGCTTCGCGTTGGCTGGCCAGTGCGAAATCGACCGGCGGCTGATTGCGAAACGTCGCCTTCAACGGCGCGGCGGCGGGGACGGTTGCCATGCTCTCCTCCTTCTTGCCAGGTAAGTGCACAGGTTCGTCCGCGGTGCGATCAAGCGGATTGCGCAGCAGCACATCGACTGGCTTCTTCTCATGAAGTCCGGCGCGCAGGAACGAATCGTTGGATGTGTTCTCCAGCAGGCGCCGCACCAGGTACGCCATGCCGGGAATCAACTCGCCATAGGGCATGTACACGCGCAGGCGATGGCCGCGATCGACGATCGCCTGCTTGGCGGCATCGGCCATGCCGTACAGCATCTGAATCTCGAAGCCGTTGGGCGGCAGCCCCAGATGCTCTGCGACCGCCATGGCATGCGCTAGCGAACGCAAGTTGTGCGAGCCGAGCGCGGGCCGCAAGAAGGTTGCGTTGCGCAGCAGGAATCGGCTGCACTGTTCGAAGTTGGCGTCGCTTTGCCACTTCTGTTGAAGGACCGGAATGGGCCAATCATTCGCCTGGGCGTGGATCGTTTCGTAATCCCAATAGGCTCCTTTCACGAGCCGCACCCAGACCGGCGCACCGCGCGAGCGGGCCCAATCTCGCAGCGCGTGCAGGTCGCGTTCGGCATCGCGCAAATAACACTGGATGACGATGCCCACGTCACGAAAATCGCGGAACTCGTCTTCGCTCAGAATCGTCTTGAAGATGCGTAGCGTAAGGTCCTTTTTCTCGTACGACTCCATATCGACATTGATGAACGCATGCTGCTGCCGCGCCAGATGTAGCAGCTCTCGCAAGCGCTCGCCGACTCGCGCGAGCACTCCCTCGGGATCGATCGGGTCAAAACGCGGGTCGAGCGCCGAGAGCTTGATCGAAAGATTCATGCGCGGTAGCGGGCCACGATCGTCGCAGTCAGCCTGCGGATCTTCCGGCCACGTGTTCACGGTCGGCGCGATGTTCGCCACCAGATCGAGATACGCTTGAAAGTGCTCGGTCGCTTCGCGCTCGCTGATGACGGCTTCGCCCAGGATGTCGAGCGTGAAGCAACGATGCAGCTTGCGCTCGCGCTGGGCGGCGGCCAGTACTTCCTTGACCGTCGTACCAGCAATGAACTTCCGCGCGAAATCCATGGCCGAAAGTCGCGCGGTGCGGGCAACCGCCGCACGGGTCAGCGGTGTTTGTCGGGCGAGGCCGAGCGTGGCGCGAATGAGCGCCGGCATCTGGTTGCGGGCCCGCTCGAGATACTCGACCAGGTGATCGGTGATCGCGCGGCTGTCGAGTAGCATCGGCAGCACGTCGACAAAGCGAAACAACTCTACCTTCAGCGTCTCGTCCGACATCGCCCAGTTCATGATGCGATCGTCCCACCAGCGGCGCTGGAGGAGATGCGGTCGGTCTTGACGAAGATGGTCGAACAGCGTCCGGCCGATGGCGCGGGTGCGAACCTCGATCAGGCCCAGGTCGCGCTCGCTGAAATCGTCGCCCGGCGGCACGCTGCGCCCCACCGGAACCAAGGGCGTTTCCATGCGACATTCCTCAGAGTGAGTCGATCTAGGGAATCCTAGAGCCGAAGTCTTGCCTGCCAAGGGCTAGAGGGAGGAAATCCGAAGATTGAACCGCGAAATCATCCAACGAAAGAATTGGTTCTACGGAAATAGCGAAAGGTACTGCGCTAGTGATCTCTGGCTCGCGCCGCTGGGAAGGATGTGGATCATTCTGCGCCATTCCGCAGGCGCCTGATCGTCAATCAGAATCTGCGGTTTGGGTAGGAACGCGACAAAGCAGTGCTGAATCCCAAGTTCGATCGCGGATTGTTCCGCGTAGTCCGCCCCGACAGTGCTCCAGCAATACAGCGTGGCCCCTTGCGCATGTAATGCTTTGACGTGTTCGACTACGGGCGTCATCGGAATGCGCTTCGAGCCGAATGACCGCACAAGCGTATCGTCAACATCTACATAGACGACGAGAGACATGAGCAACCAGGTTCAAAAATCGGTAGATACAAAATCGGAACGTCTCGTTCTTCATTTCGAATTTTGGATCTTCGAATTTTGTGCTTGTTTCGGGTTTCGAGCTTCAACCTTCCTGGTGCGGCTCGCGGGCTCGCCACACCCTACGATTACAGCAAATGCCGGGCTTTAATCTCCAAGTACTTGTTCACCAGTGGCGCGGTGGCGTCTTCGGGGAAGACGTCGAGTACGCGGACGCCGCGGTGTTCGAGATCGGTCAGCACTTGGTGCCGCCAGGTGAGAATGTCGGCGGCGGCGGCCGCGCGATAGAGTTCGGCTTCATCGCGCGGCGGCGTGTCGGCAATGTCGAAGATGCGATGGTCACGCAGTAGTACGCCCAGCGGCAAATGTCGACCGACGACCGAAGCGAGATAACGCTCGATTTGCAGGCTGTTCACCTCATCAATCACGTTGGTCATCAGCACGACCAGCGAACGCTTCTGGCAATGTGTGGCGAGGTATAAGAAGGCGCTGTCGTAGCGCGACTCGACCAGCTTGGGAAAGCGATCGAACGACGCGTGCAGCAGATTGTTCATCTGGTTCATGCCAGCGCGCGGCGGCACATAGGCATGCACCTGATCGGAGAAGCAGATCATGCCGACCGAATCGCCTTGACGCAGCGCGACATAGCTAAGCATTAGCATCGAATTCAA
Source organism: Planctomycetota bacterium (assembly GCA_023417165.1). GTDB lineage: Bacteria > Planctomycetota > Planctomycetia > Pirellulales > Pirellulaceae > JAEZGD01. Next base: position 2,303 of record JAEZGD010000269.1, on the reverse strand, counting down.
CGAGTGGTCCAGCAGGCTCAGCCCACCCGACTCGTTGGTCATCATGCGGCCGCAATCCAGCAAGAAAATAATGCGCTGGCTTTGGCTGGTTTGAAAGTCTTTAACCGTCAGCTTGCTGCGGCGCGCGGTGGTCCGCCAGTCGATGTGCTTGTAATTGTCGTCCAGCGTGTAATCGCGCAAGCGTTCGAATTCGTTGTCGGTGCCGACTTTGCGCGTGCGGCGCACGCCCAGCAGGCTAAGACGATTGGTGCGCGCCAGCAACGCGTACTCAGCCAATTGCTTCATGTCGGGATAGACGTGCAGCACCGTCTTGACCGGGAATTTCAACAGCCGATTCCACAGGCAAAAGCGGCTCCGCACGCGGATATACACCGTGTGCATCTCGAACGCGCCGCGCCGCTGCGCACGTACTTCATAGCGCAAGGTGGTGCGGCTGCGCGGACCGACGCGCAGCGCAAACTCCTCTGGCGTGGCGATAAAATCCTGCGGCACATCGTCGCGCAACCATAGGAAATAGCTGCTGGTGCCGTGATGCACGAGCGTGAGCGTGACCGCATGCGGTTTGCCGAGTGAGGCCACCCGCATCGCTTCGCGCTCGACCGAAAACGCCTTGGCGCGCGGCAGGAACCAAAAGTCAAACGCCGCCACCAGCGCCAGCGTGGCGTCGATCGCCAGGATCAGCGGCAGCGCATCGGCGCGCAGCAGCACCAGAAACGTCAGCACGCAGGGGACCAGCATCAGCAGGACCAGCGGCGTGTGCGGATAGGTCTTCGCCCGCCAGGCGGCCAGGATGAACGGCGCAATCGCCACTCCGAGCAGCAAGAACGGCAACGACTGCGCCGATTTCAACATTTCGAACAGGGCGTCGGTCACAGGCGCGGCACCTCCACCGAGCGAATCAGTTCGCGCAGGAGGTCGTCCACATTCTGGCCCTCAACTTCCGCCTCGGCGGTCAGGCTGACGCGATGCCGTAGCGCCGGCAAGGCAATCTGCTGCACATCATCCGGCACCGCATAGTCGCGACCGTAAAAGGCCGCTAGCGTGCGCGCCGCTTGCACCAGCGCGATACCGGCGCGCGGCGAAGCGCCCATATGAAACTGCGGCCACGAGCGCGTCAGTCGCACAATGCGGTTGATGTAGTCGAGCAGCTTGTCTTCGACGCGCACCTGCGCGTTCTCGCGGGTCACGCGCATGATCTCTTCGGGCGACGTGATCGTGGCGACCTCTTGTTGCAGCCGCTCGTTGATATCGACCTGCTGGCTGTGCAGCCGCAAAATCTCAGCTTCGTCCTGCTCACGCGGATACTCGGCCACCAGCTTGAACATGAAGCGGTCGAGCTGCGCCTCGGGCAAGTTATAGGTGCCTTCGGACTCGATCGGGTTTTGTGTCGCCAGTACCAAAAACGGCCGTTCGAGCGAATGGCTGACGCCGTCGATCGTGACTCGGTATTCCTGCATGATTTCCAAGAGCGCCGCGTGGGTCTTCGCAGGCGAGCGATTGATTTCGTCCGCCAGCAGCAACTGCGTAAAGACCGGCCCGGGTCGAAACTTGAACTCCTGCTGCTTCATGTCGAAGATCGGCGCGCCGGTAATATCCGAAGGCATCAGGTCGGCGGTGAACTGAATGCGGCCGAATTTGCAGCCGAGGACAGCTCCCAGCGTACGCACAAACAGCGTCTTGCCCAGTCCCGGTACGCTTTCGATCAGCACGTGACCGCTGGAAAAGAGCGCCACTAGCGCGCCGAGCACCAGTTCATCCTGGCCCACATACAGCTTCGAGATTTCGTGCGTGATGCGGTCGAAGAGTTGCTTCGTCGGCGTGTCGCGACCGACATAGTTCGTGCGCGCGGGAGCCGGCTGGCTCGTCGCTTGCGGCGCAGGTGGGGCGGCAACTTCGGCGAGTGGTGTTGGCTGCGTCGGCGTTGCAAACAAGTCGACAGGCGTCGCTGGCGGCGTCGGCGTGCCGAACAAATCGACAGGCGACTGTGACGGCGCTGACGACGGCGTCAGGTTGAATCCCGCGACGGGCGCGTGATTCGAACTCGTCGGCGGCGCGCCCACCGGCTGCACTGCCGAGCACTGCGGGCATTTCACTTGCTGTCCGGCCGCCGATTGCGGTACGCGCAATTGTCGCCCGCATGACAGGCAAGCGAACTCGATCGTGGCGGTGGGCGGAGGATTGGAACCGAACGATGTGCTCATGCAGAGAATCTCAATGAGAGGACTTGGTCGGCGAGGTTGGCGTCTTCACGGGGGCATGCGCAACGCCCGAATCGCGCTTGATGTGATCGTGATAGTGTTGCA